>JAQGPB010000076.1 GCA_028293265.1 Pedosphaera sp.
CAAGACATTGATGCCCGCATCCCGCTGGGCACGTTGACCTGCGTCACGGGGGTGAGTGGTTCGGGCAAGAGCACACTGGTAGATGACATTTTGCGACGGACGTTGTTTCGGAAATTTCATGGCTCGAAGGAACGTCCCGGCGCCCATCGCGAACTAAGAGGGTTCGAGAATCTGGACAAGGTCATCGTGATTGACCAGACGCCGATTGGCCGGACGCCACGCAGCAACCCGGCCACCTACACGGGCATGTTCAATCACATCCGCGATTTGTTTGCGAAACTGCCGGCGGCGAGGATTCGCGGTTACGAGGCGGGCCGGTTCAGCTTCAACGTCAAGGGCGGGCGCTGCGAGAAATGCCAGGGTGACGGTCTGATCAAAATCGAGATGCATTTCCTGCCGCCCGTTTATGTCACTTGCGAGGCTTGCAATGGCCGGCGATATAACCGTGAAACCCTGGAGATCAGTTACAAGGGAATGAACATTGCGGACGTGCTGGACATGACAGTGGATGAAGCCGTGAATTTTTTTCGCGCAGTGCCCCAGATTTACGATCCCTGCCTGACGTTGGCGGACGTGGGCCTGGGATATATCGGACTCGGCCAGGCTGCTACCACATTGAGCGGTGGAGAAGCGCAACGCATCAAACTCGCCGCGGAGCTCACCCGCAAAGCGACCGGCCGCACACTTTATATTCTCGATGAACCAACGACCGGGTTGCACTTTCACGATGTCGCCAAGCTGCTGGAGGTGCTGTTCAAATTGCGAGCCTCTGGCAACACCTTGCTGGTGATCGAGCATAATTTGGACGTGATCAAGACTGCGGATTGGATCATTGACTTAGGGCCGGAAGGCGGCGCAGGCGGGGGGCGGATCGTGGCCCAAGGGACGCCGGAGGAAGTTGCCCGCTGTGAGGCTAGTTTTACCGGCCAATATTTGAGTCGTATGTTCAGGGAAAATGTCCGATAATTGTTCAAAATGAACCGGTGTTTGGAATTACCGCGGTGCCGATTGTTCGCGCTCGCCCTCCTGATTTTGGCATTGGCGGTCGGTCGGGCTGAGGCTGCCGGCAAGGCGGAAACAAATGCCTGGAATGAGCTCCGGCGGCGCGCTGCCGCAGACGCGGTGGCGCCGACTCTCTGGGGGGTGGTCGAGAACAACTGCGAAGATTTTGTCAAAAAATACCCGAACTCAGAATATGTCGCGGACGTAATGGGCATTGAAGCACGGGCCTTGTTCAATCAGAGGAAGTTCGACGGAGTCATTGAAAAATTTTCGACGCCGCTGCTGAACTGGGAAAAGGCGGCCGACCAGTTCGCTTATTGGACTGCGCGGGCTTGGTTCGAGAGAAAAAATTACAAGGCCGCCGCCGAGAATTTCGCGCGCCTGAGCCGGGATTATCCAGCATCAGCACTCCGGTTGGAGGCCATGTACCGCGAGAGCGAGGCACACGCAAAATTGGAGGAATGGAAGCGCGTCACCGAGGAATTGCGCGAACCGGACGGCGCGTTCCAACAAATCGCCCACACCAATTCCAAGGACGAATGGGTGGTCAGCGGGCTGCTGCTCCTGAGCGAGGCGGAGCTGGCGCTAAAGGATTCCGATGGGGCCAAAAAAACCTTGTCTGGAATTGCCGCGCAAACCTTGAACCCCGAACTCGAATGGGAAAGGCAGTTTCTCCTTTGCCGTGTTCAACTGGCGGGTGGAGATGCAAAAGCGGCACTTGTCATGAGCACGAATTTGCTGGAGGCGGCAACGCCAAATTCCGGGTGGAAAGCAAAAAGCCGCATCCTCAAGGGAGAAATTTACGAGAACCTCGGGCAAGTGGCGGAGGCAATCCAGACTTATGAAGTGAATCTGAACGCCGACCTGCCCGACGTCCGTCGCCAGGCATTGTTGCGGATTGTCGAATTGACGCTCCGACAAAATAAGATTGAGGAGGCGACCCAAAAACTAGTTGATTATCTGGCGAAAAATCCTGCCGAGAAAGGTTCTGATTTCGAATGGCTGATGCTGGGAGAATTGCGCTTGAAGGGATATTTGACGACAACGCCGGGGACGCTCGCGCTGGGGCAGGGGACCAATCTGTTGCAACAGGCTGAGGAAAGTTTTACCAAGATCGTGAAAGGCCTTACGAACAGTGAGTATTTTGGAAAGGCGGAGCTGAACCTTGGGTGGTGTTATGCAAAGGAAGGCAGGATTTCCGAAAGCTTGGATGCGTTCAGCAACGCGGCCGAGCATCTGCCGTTTTCCGAGGATCAGGCGGTGGCCCGGTTCAAGCTGGCGGACACGTATTATGTGCAGACTAATTATGCCTCCGCCATCTCGAATTATACCGCGCTTATTGACCAGTATGGTTCGATGCCCGTCGTCAAAAACGGGTTGTTTGAACAGGCGTTGTACCAACTCGTCCGCGCGGGTCTGGCACAGGACAATCCGGCGACCGCAACCAATGCGATGATGCGGATACTTGAGTGGTTTCCCGGCGGCTCACTGGCGGACCCCAGCATGTTGCTCGTAGGTCAGGCGCAAGGCCCGGCCGAGGCGCGGAAGGTGTTTGCCGATTTCGTCAAACACTCGCCGCAGTCGCCTTTGCTGCCGGAAATGAAACTGGCCATGGCCCGCACTTATGAGAAGGAAACGAACTGGCCGGAGGCATTGAAGCAATTGGACGACTGGGTGAACACGTACACGAACAGCCCGGCCCTGCCGCGCGCGGAATTTTCCCGCGCCTGGGCCAGCTATCGGGCGGAAAATGAAACCAATGCCTTTTTGCTGTTCACCAACTATGCGATCCGGTTCCAATCGAACAACCTGGCGCGCAGCAACGACCTGCCTGCGCGGGCGCAATACTGGGTCGGGGATTATTACTGGCGACAAGGGAGTTTTCAGCAGGCGCAAATCAGTTACGAGGAAATTTCCACCAAATGGCCGGAGTCGGGCCTGGCATTGCAGGCGAAGATGATGGCCGGCCTGGCCGCTGTCGCCGGCCAGCGGCCGCAAGGGGCGACCAAATACTTTGCCAGCCTGATCTCGGATCCCAACTGCCCTGCTGAGTTGAAATCACGCGCGGCCTTTGCTTTGGGCGACGCCACCATGACGTTGCCGCTTGCCAGTGATCCGTCCAAATATACCAGCGCTCTAGCAATCTATTTTCATATTGCGACCGACTCCGAATACACGAACAGCCCAAACGCCGCCCGGGCCTGGGGCCGGTTGGGAGATGTTTATTATGCCCTGGCCGGAGCTGATGCTTCTCCAACCACGACCAATAACGCGGCCCGTGAATTCGCGAATCAACAATACAAGGAAGCGACCAACGCTTTTACCAAGGCCATGGTTTCCAAACTGGCGGATGCAGCCACACGCAATGAGGCCGAATTCAGGCTGGCGCAGACGCTTGCGGCGATGGCACGGCTGCAGCCAGCCGCAGATCGGGATCTCATGCTGGTGCAAGCGCTGGATCATTTTTACAACGTAATGGATGGAGAGAATTTGCGGGACAACGAGCAGCTTGATTTGTTCTGGGTCAAGGAAGCGGGCCTGGAGGCGG
>JAQGPB010000079.1 GCA_028293265.1 Pedosphaera sp.
TGTCAATGATCGGTTCGTCCGGCAATGGAGCCAGTTCGGGAATGATGTCCCAGCCTTGCTCGCCCCGGACCAGAATCCGGCCACAAGGACCTTTTTCGCCAATGCCTGCGCCCAACCGCGCACTACGCCATTGCTTGTTTTCGGGCAGGTCCGCCAAGTCAGGCCGGTGCCCTTCGCGCGTATGGAAGACATGGTAACCCTTGGCGCGAGCGGTGTTCAGCACCTTTTTGATCGGTTCGATGGGCGCGCGGGTGAGGGAGAGATCATAGCCCATCTTGTCCACGTAGCCACCGAACCCGCAAAAGTCTGTTTGCATGTCAATGATGAGCAGGACGGTGTTATCTGGTTGAAGAACGCCATTGAAGGGGTACGGATAAGGGTCAGCCTGGACGAAGCGGGTGGTCATGGTTTTATACCTGTTTTCATTCGCATGAGAAGCAAGTGTGAGAAACGCCCGCCCTCACCCCGGCCCTCTCCCCCGAGGAGAGGGGGAACGCGGCGGTCACTTTGACTACGTTTGCAACTCGCGGTTGCAGTCACAGTTCCCGGTACATCCAAGAGAAAACTGATATAGGTGCCTGTTCCTGCGGGCGTGGCTTTCCAGTGAACTGCGGAGAAACATCGAACATCGAATGGAGAACCCTCTCCCCCGAGGAGAGGGAGAACGTGGCGGTCGCGGCGGTTAATTCGTGCCTTCTCGTTGCAGTCACCGTTTTTTCTCCACCGGCGGACAATCGCCGATGATGACATTATTTTTCTGGGGGCCCAAAAAAAAGTGTTCGGTGGCATAATAATTCAAGATGAAGCTCCGAGCGCGCCGGGCGCGCCGACGAGGGTGCGTTTTTGCGAGCAGGTCAGCACCATCACAATGAGCGTCAGAATATAAGGCGACGCGTTCCAGAGATAATAACCGCCCGTGACGCCGACGGCTTGCAGCGCGGGACCAACCGCCTGCGCGCCGCCAAAGAGCAGCGAGGCGTAAAGGCAGTGAACGGGATTCCAGCGCGCGAAGATCACCAGGGCAACCGCCATCAAACCCTGGCCGCTGGAGATCAATTCCGTCCAGGCACCGGGATAGAACAGCGAGAGATGCGCGCCGCCCAAGCCGGCGAGAAAGCTGCCGCCCACAATCGCGAAAAAGCGCGTGCGGGTCACGGAGATGCCCATCGCCCGGGCGGACGCGGGGGAATCACCCACGGCGCGGATCTGCAATCCCCAGCGTGTGGATTTGAAAAACCAGTTCATGGCAAAGGCGAGCGCCAGGCCGAGAATAAAAAGCGGACCGATCTTCAACGCCGCCCGAATCTGGGCCACATTGCTCCAATTGCCGAGTTGCAGCGCGGGCAGTTGGGGAGCACTGGGGTTGATGTAAGGCTTGCCGAAGAAAAAAGCCAGACCGCTGCCGAAGAGCATCATGGCAATTCCCACCGCGACGTCGTTCACTTTTGGCTTCTGCACGAGCCAGGCGTGAATGCAGCCCAGGAACATTCCCGCGCCGCCCGCCGCCGCTACGCCGACCCAGGGACTGCCCGTCCGGTAGGAGACCGCATAGGCGGTCATCGCACCGAGCAACAGGGTGCCTTCGAGGCCAAGGTTTATTTTGCCGCTTTTTTCCGTGAGACATTCTCCGAGGCTGACGAGCAGGAACGGTGTGCCGCCGCGAAGCGCCCCCGCGAAGACCGCCACCAGCACGCCCCACCAGCCCAGTGATTCGGTACTCATCGCGGTGCTCATCGGCGCCTCATGGGTTTGGGAGTGAAAGCGATGTGCGAAGAGTTCCTTTCCAAGGAAGCGGTGAGGAATTGGATGTTGCGCTGCCAAACCCCGCTGTTCAACAGGTCGCGGTTTTGATCGGCCCGGATGAAGCGATTGAAGTCCACATAAACTGACGGTGACGATGTCATGCTTTCCTTTCCTGAAAGATGCCGAACTTGCCGTAAAGCGAGTCGCTGAAGAGAATCACAAGAAATACGAGTCCCTGAAAAACCAGGATCGTTGCGTCGGGCAGTAGAAAATAGCGCTGCAATATGCCGCCGCTGGCGAGAATGCCGCCCAACAATGTGGCCACCAGGATGGTCGCAAATCCGTGCTGACGCGCCACGAATGCCACCAAGATGCTGCTGTAGCCGTAATTGGCATTCAGCGATTCGTTCGCGCGCCCATGCACGGCAGCCACTTCCACCATTCCGGCGAGGCCAGCGCCCGCGCCGCCGAGAAAACAGGTTATCAAACTGATTTTCCCGACCGACAAGCCGGCAATGCGCGCCGCGCGAATGTTGCCGCCGATCATCTTGGCTTTGAATCCGAACGTGGTGTGCTCCATCAAAATCCATGCAATCAAGCACGCCACAATTCCATAAGCCAAGCCCCAATGAATGTTCGTGCCCGGTATCGGTTGCAGCATGCTCTCGTCCGCAATCGGATAGCTCGAAGGCTTGTTCAGGCTGCCGGGATCTTTCATCGGGCCGTTCACGAGAAAGTTGAGCAGGGCGATGGCGATGTAGTTCATCAGGAGGCTGCTGATGGTTTCATTCACGCCACGATAATATTTCAAGGCCCCGACCGCCGCGATCCAAAGGCCGCCGCAGACGATTCCCGCAACGGCCATGGCGACAAGCGCCAACAGCGGCGACCAGGAGGCCACTGCCAGACCGGTGGCAACCGCGCCGAGACCGCCGACGACCAGCGCGCCTTCATTGCCAATCACCACGTATCCCAACCGGGCGGGCAACGCCGTGCAAAGCGCCGCGAGCATCAGCGGCGCAGCGCGCAACAATGTGTTTTGAAACGAATACCAACTGCCGAAGGCGGCGCGGTTAATTGCGGCGAAAACCGAGAAAGCATTGGCTCCCTGAAAAGCACAGAACAGCCCAAACAATGCCAGCGCCACAATCACCGCCGCGACGGGCATCAAGATCGCCTCGGCACTGCGGCGCCAGTTGGCAGGAAGCTTGAATCCAGCCTTTTGGGGCTGCATCGCAACTGGCGCGACCGCAGCGGTGCTTGGTCCGATTTCCATGGGGCTGTTCGGTGTCAAGTATGTGCTCCGGTTGAGGCCACCCGACCTGGCAGTTCTGCCTTGGAATAACGTCCGAGAAGATTTTCCAACCTCCAAGCAGGTTGCGGCCAAGCTGTGCATAGAACCGGAGACACAACCTCTTCGAGGTTGAAGGGCATGAGCACTGTCTCCCAGGGTAGGCTCTCTCCGAATCGAGCCAACCCTGGGCTTTGAGGCATAACCTCTTCGAGGTCCGGGGAGGGTTTTCTGTGAGCCTGGTTGTGTCGTCTGCTGGCGGAGCACTTCGTATTCATTTGAAAATGCGGCATAAGATATTCAAGGGTAACTGTTGAACTCGCACCCCGCCAAGGGTGCGGCGGCCGGATCAAAGTCCGACCGCCGCCACGGAGAGTTTTCAACTCTTGGTGCTGCCCATCACGCCTTCGACGAGGTAGTCCATCTTCTCAAGGTTGATGTCCTGCTGTTTCATTTCGGTGCCCTCGGGAATGACGACCTTGCCGCCGTTGTCCTTGATCGGGCCCTTGTAAATGACCATGTCGCCGGCCATGAACTTCGCCTTCGCGGCTTCGGCATCCTTTTTCGCATCATCGTTCACGGCGGGACCGTAGGCGGACATTTTGACAAACCCTTCCTTCAAGCCGCCGCGGATCAAATGCGGAATCGTGCCGTCGGCAAGGGTCTTGCCCTCTTTCACCCAGGTGGCGTAATCGGAATAGACCTTGGTCCAATCCCATTCAGCCCCGGTGAGATAGCCTTTGGGGGCAAGCTTGGAGCCATCGGCATGATAACCGCACACAAAGATGCCGCGCCGTTCGGAAGTTTCGAGAATGACCTTCGGGCTGTCCACATGGCAGGTAAGCACATCCACGCCTTGATCAATCAAGCTCGTTGCGGATTCAGCCTCCTTCACCGGCATGGACCAATCACCCGTGAAAACCACCTGCACGGTCACGTCCGGCTTCACGCTGCGGGCACCAAGGGTGAAACTGTTGATGTTCCGCAGCACCTGGGGAATCGGCTTGGCGGCGATGAATCCCAGCTTGCCGGATTTGGTGGCATGGGCGGCGACGATGCCCGAGATATACTCGCCTTCGTCAATGTACCCGAAGTAGCTTCCGACATTCTTCGGGTCCTTGTCCGGGTTATACATGCCGCCGCAATGGAAGAACTGCACTTTGGGGTACTGTTTGGCGACCTTGAGGATGTGGGGATTGTAGTAGCCGAAGGAGGTGGGAAACAACATGGTCGCGTGGTCAAGGTTGATCATGTTGCGCATGGTTTCCTGTACCGCCGTGGTTTCGGGCACGCTGGCTTCTTCCACGCTTTGGACCCAGGCCAGTTTCGAAACCCCGACTTTTCCCTCGGCGTGGGCCTGGTTGTAACCATAATCATCCTTGGGGCCGACATAGATGAATCCGGCCACGACCTTGGCGTCTTCCGCGTACGCGGTGAAGGTACCCGTTGACGCAGCCAAGCAAACAGTGGCGGCGAACAAAACTGAACGAACTGTAATAATTTTCATAAGATTGACGAATTACCCGAATTTGGTTGCCATTGCATCGCGTCCAACTGGTCAAAAGAAGGTTGATACGCCGGCATACACTTGAACGGTGTCAGTCACGTAGCTCCCCGGCCCCGGAGCCAGAAAACCCGAACTGTTCATGCCAATCAACCCGCTGGTTTTGTCGCCGTTCAAAAACTTCATGTATTTGACGCCGAGGTGAAAGCTCCAACTCCCATAACCTGCCGGCATGAATTTCATCGGGACGGACGCCTTCGCGCCCACTTCATACAGGCCGATGCCTGAGCGTCCATAAAAACGATTGTCTATGGGAATGAGCGTGCGCACCGGCAGCTCGACTTTCACGCTGCAGCTCTCGAAGGTGTAGGACGGGGCGATGCCAATATCGAAGTATCCGCTCGGACCATGACCGGCAATCGGGCCGACGGTGGCTTTGTTCTGCAATTCCTGCCAGTAAATGACTGTTGGGTGCAGCGCGTAAGCCTTGAGACAATCGCTGTCGTTGAAGGAGAATTTGGTTTCCAGATGCTGGGACGTGGGGTATTGCCCTTCTTGGCTGATGAAGGCCGTGTAAGTCAACCCCAGCGTGCAATTTTTGGCAAAGGTGGTGGTTACTCCAAAGATCGGGTCAATCTCGTTAAGGATTCCGTGTTCCGGTCCCTGGCCGCCGGCGCGGGTCGTGAAATTAAAACCATCATGGGAACCCTGCTGCGAGGTGGAAAAGTCCGCCCAAACGCCGGGCACAAAGGTGACGTCATTGATAAAGGAATCGCCCTTGTAAACATTCACGAAACCCAGCACGAGCGGTTGCGCAGTGAGCCCCTGGTTCACCACGATAAGACCGCGCGGGGTCAGATATTCATTGGCAAATTCGATGTTCACCAAGGCATTCACCTTGGAAGGCGGCGGGGCATCGGCAGCGATCAACGGCACGGCTGCCGACGAGAACAGGCAGGTGGTCGCCAAAGCCATATTGAGCGCGCGATTGGAACCGGAATTCGCGGGGAGATGTTTGGTTTTGTTATGAGTGGTCATTCTTGGTGTAGGTGGTTGCGTTTGTTGGCGCAGATTTCCGATGGGCATCAAACTCGCCCTGGCAAACCAACCCGGTTCCCCCGGCAGCATCCAACCATCAGTTTGGCCGGCCCATCAATGAAATCGCGTTGTGGGCATTGAAGCTGATGCCATGCCAAAGGTGAGTTTCAGCGGGCATTGCAATTTGAAATTGCTTCACCGCAGCCGTTAGAAGAATTCACACCAGCAAAAATTCAGCGGCCTGGACAATTCAAGCTCACTCTCCGCACACTGACAAAAAGTCCCGGATGTCCCGAACAAATCGCGCGCATCCCTTTTTTCCGCCTCGACACGGCCCTGCCACCAGATTCAAAACCATCCAACATCGTCGCCTACTACTCAGAGTGAGCAAAAAGCAACTTTTTGCGAAGAGCAGCCTGCTGGATCAAGGTACTGTTGCAGGAGTTGTGCTGCTGCCCGGCTGGCTTGTGCCGCCAACATCGGGAGGATTTTGCGTATTGTTATTGCTGCCAGCGCCCATTTGTCCCTCATTACCCATGCCTCCCGCCCCACCATTTTCCTGACTTGCGCAACCAGCCAATATGACAATGCAGCCTATCAAGATCAATAATCGTTTCATAAACATTCAATTTCTCTTAAAAAAACCTGCCATAAGTATGGCAGTTTGAAAGTGGGGGACTTAACCGGGGCGGGCCCTGAAATCCTTTTGAGCAAACCACAGGTCACGCGCTCAGAACCCAGCAGCTTTTTTCCGACAGAGCGTGCCTTCTCTGATGAACGGCGACCAACTGGGGCAGAAGTCTCGCTCTTCAAGGCCATCGGCGTACGACAGCAACCGTTGATCCACCGATCTGGCATACTGGGAATGTAATGGCACGACTCTTGATAGTTTGCGTTTCTGCAATTATCTATGACCCCAGCGTTAATGGGTGTATATTTTGCCCTGAAGAGTTGGCGCAATCTCGCAGGCATTTGCAATGAATGAAGTCCTTCAGTTTCTGGTCCGGCATGGCCCCGCGGTCCTGTTTGCTGCGGTATTTGTCGAACAGGCGGGCTTGCCGCTGCCGGCGTCGCCATGGCTGCTGGCGGCGGGCGCCTTGATTGGCACCGACCAAATGAATTGGGTTTTGGCGCTCATGGCGGCCATCATTGGCTCGTTGCTGGCCGATTTAATCTGGTTTTATCTCGGGCGCCATAATGGCAACCGTGTTCTAAACCTCCTTTGCCGCATCTCCCTGGAGCCGGATTCTTGTGTCCGCAGGACGCAAAACTTGTTCACCCGCTACGGCATGAAAAGCGTCATAGTGGCAAAATTCGTTCCCGGTTTGGGCACTTTGATGGTCCCGCTGGCCGGCAATTCGGGCGTGAGCGCTCCGCGATTTGTCTTTTTTGATGCCATGGGTTCATTGCTTTACGTGGGAAGCTTCATGCTCCTGGGGGTCGTGTTCAGCCGTCAGTTGGACCAGGTCATCGCCGCGCTGGCCAGCCTCGGCGGCAATGCGCTGGGTGTGGTCGCCGCTTTGGCCGCAACGTACATCGGTTTCAAATATTTCCAACGGGACCGGGTGCTGCGGGAATTGCGCATGGCGCGGATTTCCGTGGATGAGCTTCATCAAATGCTGCAGGCAGGCGAGCAGCCCATCATCCTGGATCTG
>JAQGPB010000087.1 GCA_028293265.1 Pedosphaera sp.
GTTGCCGGACGAATTCCGCCAAGCGCCCATCCTTGCGGATCGCCGCCGCGATCTTCAGCCCGCGCGCAAACGCATCCATTCCGCCGATGTGCGCGTGAAACAGATCCACCGGCTCAAAGCTCTCGCGCCGCACTTTCGCGTCGAAATTCACCCCGCCCGTCGTCAACCCGCCCATCTTCATGATCGGGAGCATGCATTGCGTTGTCAGGTAGATGTCCGTCGGAAACTGGTCGGTGTCCCAGCCAAGCATCGGGTCGCCAGTGTTGGCATCAATCGAACCGAGCGCGCCCGCCGCGGCGGCCGCTTCCAACTCGTGGTGCATCGTATGTCCCGCGAGCGTGGCGTGGTTGGTCTCCAGGTTCAGCTTGAGATGATCAATCAGATCATACTCGCGCAAAAAGTTCAGGCAGGCCGCCGCGTCAGAATCGTATTGGTGCTTCGTCGGTTCCTTCGGCTTGGGCTCGATGTAGAACTGGCCCTTGAACCCGATCTGTTTTTTGTAATCCACGGCCAGGTGCAAAAACTTCGCCAGATGTTCCAGCTCGCGCTTCATGTCGGTGTTCCACAAGGTGGAATAACCTTCGCGCCCGCCCCAGAAAACATAGCCCGCGCCGCCCAGTTCGTGCGTCACTTCGAGCGCCTTCTTCACCTGCGCCGCCGCGTAGGCAAACACATCAGCGTTGCAGCTCGTCGCCGCGCCGTGCGCGTAGCGCGGATGCGCGAACAGACAAGCCGTGCCCCAGAGCAACTTGATGCCCGTGCGTTGCTGCTCCGCCTTGAGCACCTTCACCACGGCGTCCAGGTTTTTGTTCGACTCCTTGAGCGTCGCGCCTTCAGGAGCGACATCGCGGTCGTGAAACGCGTAAAACGGCGCGCCCAGCTTTTCAATGAACTCGAACGCCACCCGCGCGCGGTTCTGCGCGTTGCGCACCGATTCGGTGCCGTCATCCCAGGGCCGCAGCGCCGTGCCCTGGCCGAAGGGATCGCTCAACCGGTTGCGAAATGTGTGCCAGTAAACGACCGAGAACCGCAGCCAATCCTGCATGGTGCGGCCTTCGACGATCTCGCCGGCATCGTAATGTTTGAACGCGAGGGGATTTTTTGAATGCGCGCCGTCGAAGCGAATTTTTGAAATATCTGGAAATGCGGGTTTCTTCATGACTGGAGTTAAAGGTGCAAGCTGGCTGGTTTGATTTCTTATGTCAGGTTCAAGTTCACATTGCTAATTCAAATGACCGGGAACTGCAAGCCGTAAACGCCGCGCCGATCCGATTTTGTGCCCGGCAAAACACTTCCATTGTCCTCGTCGGCATAATGTCACTTGGATTCAACGACCACCAATAAATCCGGCCAATCGGCAGGTTGGCAAGCAGGTTGCTTATGTCTTATAGGTCCTCGATCACATTCGTGGATCGAATGGTGATATGCTACACCCCGCAGAAATACTTGTGGTGGAAGATTATGAGCCGGACGCGCATTTATTGCAGCTTCTGCTCAAGCGCAACCTTGTTGCGAACAAGTTGCACGTGGTCGCCGACGGCCGTGAGGCATTGGATTACGTGTTTTGCCGGGGAGATTACAGCGCGCGCGGTTCGGAACGCTTGCCAGGCGTGATAATTTTGGACATCCGCCTTCCAAAAATGGACGGCTGGGAGGTGTTGCGCCAGTTGCGGCTGGACCCGCTCACAAACAACTTGCCTGTAATCATGGTCTCCGGCTTGCTCTTGGACAAGGAGGTGGAGACCGCCGCTCGACTGGGCGCGAACGCCTGCATCGCCAAGCCCATCCAAATCGGAGCCCTCCGCGCCAAATTGAATCAATGCGGGTTCGCTTGGATGATTTCCGAATCAGAGTCGGTTTAGACCGAATTCGGTTGAGAGTCCGGGCTGTTAATTATTCGTCTTTCAGTACATCAAGGAAGGCTGCCGATCGCGGCTTGCCGGCTTCTTCAAAAAAAGTTCATTCCCCCGTGTACAGGAAACGGTTTGCGCAACGGCCAGAAACAAGGCACTTTAAGGCCAAGCCGGATGAGTGGGTGCCAATCGCTTGACTTTTCGGCGCAACCGGAACATAACGGAAAGAGACATTGATTTATGGCGCAGGCAATCATGGACCCGGAGGAGGTGCGGCGGTTCGCCCAGGAATTGAAAAAATTCAACGCCGATTTGCAGAACGGCATGTCCGCATTGCAGGCGCGCTTCGCCTCGCTCGGTGATTCATGGTCGGACCAGGAGCACGCCCGTTTCGCCGAGGAATTCAAGCAGACCATGAAGGCGCTGAAAAAATTCATCGAGGTTTCAAACGCCCACACACCCTACCTGTTGCGCAAAGCCCAGCGCATTGAGGAATATCTCAACCAACACTGACGTACCGCATGGCGACCCGCGCCCACATCACCTCGGTTGAAGCCATCGAATCCTTCCGGGCAAACTTGATTCTCTACATGAGCAAGGCAAAACCGGCGTTGGAAGAGGTGAGCTCCGAGATTGTTCGCACCCGGGTCTGGTTGCAGAGCAGCCAGCGTGTTCATTGGGAGGGCATCGTCAAACGTCGCGCCCGCATCTTGGAAGAAGCCAATGCCGCGTTGTTCAGCTCCAAGCTTTCCTCGCTGCGCGAGGTTTCTTCCTCCGAACAACTGGCCGTGACCAAGGCCAAGCGCAACTTGGAAGAAGCCGAGGAAAAGTTGCGGGTCATCAAGCGCTGGGACCGCAATTTCGACAA
>JAQGPB010000111.1 GCA_028293265.1 Pedosphaera sp.
ATGCGGTGAATTAATTGGTTGACGCCGGGCCGTCGCCTGCAATTACAGTCAATGACATGATCAGTTCTCATTTTCAGAAACTTGGGCGCCAATTCCGGTTGCTGCTCTTCGTGAACCTGCTCCTCGGCGCATTTACCGCCGCGTCCGCTTTCGCCCAGGATGCCACCAACCGCCCGCCCGCGCCACGCAGGCCGAGCATTGTTTTCATCTTGGCCGACGACCTCGGCTACGGCGATCTGGGTTGCTATGGGCAGACGAAAATCAAAACTCCCAATATTGACAAGCTCGCGGAACAAGGCATGCGCTTCACCAGCTTCTATGCCGGGAGCACCGTTTGCGCCCCGTCCCGGTGCGCGCTGATGACCGGCAAACACACCGGTCATGCCCGCATTCGTGGCAACTCCACCCAGTCGCTTCTGCCCGAGGATGTGACCGTGGCAGAACTTTTGAAACAGGCCGGTTACAATACCGGCGCCATCGGCAAATGGGGCCTCGGCGACGAGGGCTCGCCGGGTGTGCCCGGCAAAAAAGGCTTCGACGAATGGTTCGGCTACCTCAACCAGGTTGATGCGCATAATTATTATCCCATGTTTCTGAATCGCAGCGATGCGCAAGGCGAGCGCCAAGTCGAGTTAAGCGAGAATTTTGATGGCAAGAAGGGCAGATATTCCCACGATTTCTTCACCGAGGCCGCCTTGAATTTTGTGCGCATCAACCAGCCTGTATGGTACACCCATTATCAACCTTTTTTTCTTTATCTCGCCTACACCATTCCTCACGCCAATGACGAACTCGGCCAAAAAACCGGCAACGGCATGGAAGTCCCCAGTGACGCTCCTAATTCCGCAGAATCTTGGCCGCAGGTTGAAAAAAACAAGGCCGCGATGATCACGCGCCTGGATCACGACGTCGGATTGTTGATGGACAAGCTCAAGGAACTCAAGATTGACACCAACACCATTGTCATTTTCACGAGCGACAATGGCCCGCACAAGGAAGGTGGAGTCAATCCCAAGTTTTTCAAAAGCTCCGGCCCGTTGCGCGGCATCAAGCGGGACTTGTACGAGGGTGGCATCCGCATGCCGCTCATCGTCTCCTGGCCGGCCAGAATCAAACCCGGCTCGACCAGCGACCTGCCCTGCGCGTTCTGGGATTTCCTTCCGACCGCTGCCGAGATCGTGGATAAGAAGACGCTGAAAGACATTGATGGCATCTCGCTGCTTCCCACCTTGGTAGGCCAGGCACAAACCAACCGGCACGAATTTCTTTACTGGGAATTTCACGAGGGCGGGTTCAAGCAGGCCGTCCGCATGGGCGATTGGAAAGCCGTCCGCTTCGGCGTGGACGGACCGCTTGAACTCTACAATCTGAAAACCGATCTCGGTGAAAAAACGAACGTCGCCGAACAAAACCCAGGGATCGTGGCGAGAATCGAGGAATATCTGAAGACCGCCCGCACCGAAGATCCGGCCTGGCCCGTGAAAACCGCTGCGCAAACCTCGAAAAAAGAATACGGGCAATAACTTGGCTATGCCCCTCCATCTTGTTATTCCCATTTCAGATTGTCCCTTCCCATCGCGGTCGCATTCACATTATCCCAGTCCACTTTTTTGAGTTTCCCTTCCAACCTCGATCACCATCGCGCGAATATTAGCTGTCGCTTTAGCCTTGTAACCATGGCTTCACCAACTATTTTATTCACGTATGCCAAATCCTTGGACCGGTAAAGGTAATCCTTACACGCGCAAAGAAGTGATCGAACGCCTGCGCGCCACGCTCAAGAAAGGCGAGCCGATCATTGCCGCCGGCGCAGGTACCGGCATCAGCGCCAAATTCATCGAGCGCGGCGGCGGCGACCTGATCATCATATATAACTCCGGCCGCTTCCGCATGGCCGGACACGGTTCGACGGCCGGATTGATGGCCTACGATGACGCCAACGCGGTGGCGATGGAAATTGGCGAATTTGAAGTGCTGCCCATCGTCGAGGAAATCCCTGTCATTTGCGGCGTTCATGCCACGGACCCGCGCCGGCGGATGTGGCACTGGCTTTTGCAAGTCAAGGACATGGGCTTTTCCGGCGTGAACAATTTTCCCACGCACACGATTGTGGACGGCCATTTTCGCCAGGTGCTGGAAGAAACCGGCATGAGCGTGAAGAAGGAATTTGAAATGGTCGCGCTGGCCCGCAAGATGGATTTGTTCAGCATTGTTTATGTGGCGACGCCCGAGGAAGCCCAGGCCATGGCTGAGGCCGGTGCGGACGCGATCATCGCGCATGTCGGCACCACCATCGGCGGGTCCATCGGTGTGCGTGGCGCGGTTTGCACAATGGACGATGCCGTGCTGCGCACGCAACGCATCATTGATGGCGCGCGCAAGGTGCGTAAGGACATTTTCTTTCTCTCGCATGGCGGACCGATCTGCACGCCCGAGGATGCGGCTTATATCAATGAACATACCGACTGCGTCGGCTTCGTCGGCGCGTCGAGCCTTGAACGATTGGCGGTTGAAAAATCTCTTACTGATCTCACTAAGAAATTCAAATCCATCCCGGTGCAAAAAACGGCGTTGAAGCCGTTTAAGAAACGGTAAATGAGACTGAATGGGGCTTTGCCATATTCTCCAGCAGTTCCTTCGCACACGCTTCTGCGAAACGTGGATCGTTAACGGCGCAATCCATTTCAACCACCTTGATGCCTGTTCGCAAATTCTTTTTCAACGTCTCGAACAAAGCCTTGTCCGCCGCTGGATCGCAGAATTTTTGTCCCGGCGCACTGATGACGCTGATTGCCTGCAATGGCAGCAACACGGTCACCGGGCCTTTGGACGCATTCAATTTGTCGGCGATGATTTTGCCGAGCTGGGCGCATTCTTCCGGGGTCGTCCGCATCAAGGTGACTTGCGGGTTGTGCTGGTAAAAGTTTCGGCCCTTGAACTTTGCCGGGACTGTTTCCGGCGCGTGAAAATTGACCATGTCGAGGCAACCTGGGGTGACGATGGCCGGGACGCCGTGCTTGGCCGCGGCTTCGAGCCGCGTTGGTCCGGCGCTGAGAAAACCGCCCACCAATTCATCGGCCCATTCGGTGGTGGTGATGTCGAGCACGCCGGCCACCAAGCCGGTTTCGATCAGTGATTCCATGGTGCGACCGCCGGTTCCCGTGGCGTGGAACACCAACACTTCGTAGCCCGCATGTTCCAAAATCTTCCGCGCCGCCTGCACGCAATCGGTTGTGTTCCCGAACATGCTTGCGACGATGACCGGCTTGTCCGCCAGGTTGTCCGGCGGATTTTCAACTGACTCCACCATCCCGCAAATTGCTCCCGCCGCGCGGGTCAGAATCTGTCGCGATATCCGGTTCAACCCCGCCACGTCCACGATGCTTGGGAACATCACGATGTCTTTCACGCCGATGTATTGCGATGTGTTGCCGCTGGCGAGCGTGGAGACCATCAGCTTCGGAAACCCGATTGGCAGGGCGCGCATGGCGGCTGTTCCAATCGCGGTCCCGCCGCCGCCGCCGAGTGAAATGACGCCATCAATTTTTTTTGCGTCCACCAGCTTCGCCAGCACGACCGGCGCGCCTTTGGACATCATCGCGATTGCTTCGCCGCGGTCCTGCCGTTTCGCGACCGCCGCCAAGTCTGCGCCCGCCGCTTGGGCAACTTGCTGACGGGTGACATCGGGTTTCAACACGGGTTCGCCCAAGGTGCCGACATCAATGACCAGGACTTGGTGGCCGCGCCGGCGGATTTGTTCCGCGACGAAGGCGTGTTCCTCGCCTTTGGTGTCCATGGTGCCGAGGATCGCGATGGTGGGCATAGGTTGTTTGGTGCGAGGAGCTTAAGAAGAAATGGCGAAAGTTCAAAGTCTTTCGCGCCCTTTTCACGGGATTGGGGACAACCGGTCTGAGATGCAAATTTGGCGAGATTTGGTGAGAAACTCCGCGCCGAAGTGGTTGAGGGTTGAGAGTTGATGGTTGAGGGCGGGATGGGCCAGTGAGCGCGGTTTTCACATTTTTCACCCAGGAGGCGGGCGAATGCGGGCGGAGGCGGGCCTAGGCGATGGTTGGCCTGTTTTTATTGGTGAAATCTGCTGGTTGGCGGGATTTTTCCCGCCGTCTCCACCCTCTCACCGCCCCGTTTTCAAAGAGCTGCCTCCGACGTGGGACATCGTATCATGGTTCCGGGTTTGGTCAAGGTGATTCCACGCTTGGCCCCGAATCGTTACGATGCATTTGGGATTGACGCGGCTCACCCCCTCGTCCCGGCCCTCCCTATGAACCACGGAAAAAGAGCAACCCCTCTCCCCAACCCTCCACGCCCATTTGGTTAGAGAATAAGCCGCCCCTCTCCCCAGCCCTCTCCCCTCTCGTTCCTCGCGGGGCGAGGGAGAAGATGGTTGGGCGTTTGTCCTGGGGCTGCGCGTGGGACGCTCCACCCCAGGCTGTCATAGGGCGGGCTTTCAGCCCTGGGGGATTTGGAAAACATCGAACATCGAACATCGAACATCGAACATCGAACATCGAACATCGAACATCGAACATCGAATGGGGGAAGGGATTTTTTGAACAGGCGGCACGGGAGGAAACGGAGAGGAGGAAAAAAGGCGTTAATTTTGCGTGACATTGGGCGGAAGCTGATTATATTTCACTCCCCGATAACGACCCTATCGTCTAGCGGTTAGGACACCGCCCTTTCACGGCGGGTGCACGGGTTCGATTCCCGTTAGGGTCGCCATGTTTCCAGAGGTTTATGGGAACCTTTGGGGTTTGCGTGCTCTTCCTGACAATATTAGCCGTAAAAAAGCAAGTATCAGTTGGCTTGAACTGGGCAATCATGCCGAAGCAAACGAGGAGCTTGAAAAAATCACTGCGTCACTCCGTAGTCACCCGGACGTGCTCTAAATTTCCTGCATTTGGGTTGCCTTTCCATGACGCGGGACGTACAAAACGCTTTGTCTAAATGTCTTTTTTGGATGAAGAACCTGAACCTGCTGACCCTATCATGAAATCGAAGAAAACCCTTATTTTTGCCGTGGGCCTCTGCGGCCTCTTCCTCGGATTGACCTGCTTCTCCCAAGGCGTTTTGACGCCGCCAGGCGCGCCCGCGCCGACGATGAAGTCGCTCGACCAGGTTGAAGCACGCACGGCCATCACGAATACCGCCAGTCTGGTGACGATTTCGCAGCCGGGTTCTTATTATCTGACGCATAACATCGCGGTCACTGCCGGCGATGCGATTGACATCAACGCAAATGGCGTGACGCTGGATCTAAACGGCTTCACGATTTCGTCCACCGCCGCCGGCGGAACAACTTCTGGTATTTCGCTAAATGACGGTTTGAGCGACATCACCATCTTGAACGGCCATATTCGGGGCGGCGTGACCAACAACGGCAGCGGGGTCTATAGCGGCAGCGGTTTTCATTACGGCATTCGTGCTTCCCTCAAAAGCGGGGCGGTGAATGTGCTGGTGTCCAGAGTCTCGGTATCCGGCTGCCTGAATAATGGCATCTTGCTGGGCATGGGCGATTCGACGGTGGTGGAATCCTGCACGGTGCGGACCGTAGGCGTTGGTGGAATCAATGCCGCCACCATCATAGACTGTTCGGCCACTGATTGCGGAGGCAATGCCATCTATGGCGATCAGGTCTCCGATTGTCGCGGGGAAAGTTCTGGCACCGGCTTTGGCCTTTCCGCCTCCTTTACCGCGACCGGCTGCTATGGCTACAGCGCTTCCGGCACGGGGCTGTCTGCCTTGATCGCCAATGGCTGTCATGGAGCCACGTCCACCGGCACGGCCCTTAGCGCGACTCACAACGTCAACTCCTTTTGATCCAATTGGATTTTTCCGAATTTCATCTGCCAGCCGATACCCTGCCAGCGGCAGTTGACTTCGGCAACTTTAGAGCCTATCCCCATTGGCGTGCACAAGAGCAGGCAACCGGCACAAATTCAAAGGAGACAAAATTAGAGTCTCGTTACCTGTCTCCTACGATGGTGGTTACGCCGGCACCTTGGTCGCTTGGACCCTCAAGCTCTGGCATTGCACCATCGAGTTCGTCAAACGAACCGACGCGCATATCTCCATTTCCCCAACCATAAGCTGATGACCAAATCCGGTCCGTTCCTCCGCTTGATTCGGAGGATTGAACCGGGAATTGACAAGTGGCAGGGGCGGGACCGCGCAGAGTCTTTCCGAAGACATCCGCTCACTTCCAACGGTGGCGTGGGCGTTTCTTTTTATTGCGCTGCGCGTCAATAATGAGGAAAATGGAGATGCAAACTGCCACCAAGACAAGAACCATCACAACGGGGAAATTCTGCCAAGCTTCTTTGGCTGGCTTGGAAATCAATGTGAAATCCATAATTAGACCCGATTGTGAAGGTTCACGGAAGAACTGAAGCCGGCGCTAATGGCTGGATTCAAGCCTGCATGGTGCGTGATGTCCGGTTATTAGCTCCGGCGGAATCCGCCCATCATGAATACGACAAGGCAGATCACCAGAACCAGCCCAAGTCCGCCACCGCCATAAACAGGACCGCCAAAGTAAAAACCGCCGCCGCCGAACAGAAGGAGCAACACGACCAGTAGGAGTAGTAGATTCATATGCCGCAATGTAACCAGCGACCGCCGCATTCTCAATTGGGGACTTCCCCCCCTGCCAAGGAAATGAGTTGCCCATTGATACAGAGGTCACCTTCCGCATCGAGACCTTCCCGAAGCTGACTTTGGCGATGGCCAAGGGAGCAAACTGGGCGGGAAGCGCGCATGAAAGAACTGGAGGTAGGATTTTGCCCCATGGCAAAGACGCGTCCGTGGCAGGAGAACAGGGTATGGCAATTTTTAAGGGAAATCCGCAAAGAGCGTGGCAAGGGATGCGATGCTGGCTCTTCGAGGCGGCCAGGAAGATAAATCACCGGCGCCAAAGACTGTTGTGTCTTGCATCGCTCGCGGGACTTGCCGCGCTGGCGGATGGTTGCGCGGCGGTGGCACCCGTCAGTTCCGCGGTGAGCAGTCTGGGTCCGTCAGAAACATTGCAAATGTTCAACATCACCGAGGTGCGGCTGCAGCAAAAAAACTTCATCATGGTCAAGCCCAATGTGATGGGGCAAAGCAGGGGGTTCGCATTGCTCGGGCTTATCACGATTGTGCCGGCAAGGTTCAACACGGCGATGAAGCGCCTGAATGCGCAGGCGGACCTGAAACCCGGCAGTTCGCGGACGCTGGCGAATCTGGCTTTGGAAAAGGACAGCAGCTATTACATCCTGTTTTCCATACCGCGAACCTCGGTCCGCGGGGACGTGATCGAATTCGTGCCAGGCATTCAGCCGCAACCGGCATCCGGGGATGCAAATGCAGATGTGCAGCAGTGACGCAGGATGCAGATAAGGTCGGCAGCAGATGCTGGCAGGTCCCCTTTGCAGCTATTGAGGCCCAGGAAAGTAAGGTCGGTAAAAGTAAGAGTTTATGCCCGCGCTCACCCCGGCCCTCCACTCCCATTTGGTTAAGGAATAAGCAGCCCCTATTCACGAACCCGGAAACATCGAACATCGAACATCGAACATCGAACATCGAACATCGAACATCGAACATCGAAAGAGGAAATCCCCTCTCCCCAGCCCAATGGCTTCCCAAGCCCGCCACGATTTAGTTTCCCCAGAAGAGACGAACGCTGCGCGTTTTGTGGTCCCCGCTCGTGCCTCGTGTAAAGACCGGGGACATGGTGGACATATTTGGAGCGCATCATGGGTTAGGGAACTGGGTTGGTTTTGGTCTGGCGCAGATCCAGTTCCTTGATGGCCGGTGTCAACCGTTTGCGGCCAGCGGCAGTTCGACCCAAAACCGGCTCCCTTTTCCGGGCCTGGATTCGACGCCGACCTGCCCTTTCATGCGTTCCACGGCTTTCGTCACGATGGCCAGACCCATGCCGGTTTTGGAGGTGTCCGTCGCCGATGGCAACCGTTCAAAAACGTCAAAAACCTTCCCGTGATATTCGGCCTCAATGCCGGTGCCGTTGTCCTTGACCGAGAGCCGGGCTTTGCCAGCGTCGGTTTCGGCCCAGATTTCGATGCGAGGGGCAATTCCCGGGGCAACGTAGGTCAGCGCGTTGGACACCAGGTTGAGCAAAATTTGGCGCAGCAAGGTTTCATTGGCGATGACGGGCGGCAAGGGACGCCGGACCAGTATGGCCGCGCTTTTGGCGACAGTCTCGACGGACAATTGAGCCAGGGCGGCATCCAGCACCCCTTCGGTATCAACCCGCTGGACCGATGGTTTGATTTGGCCGAGGTGGCCATACGCCAGCAGATCCCGGATCAGCACGTCCATGCGCGAGGTGGCCGCGACGACGCGATGCGCAAAGTCCTGACCTTCGGCGTCAAGACGCCCGGCATTTTGCTCCAGCAAGAGGGTGAAGCTCTGGATTGCCCGGAGAGGCGCGCGCAGATCATGGGCCACGTGATAAAGAACTTTTTCCAGCAACTGGATGCTTTCCCGAAGATCGGCGGTGCGCTCCGCGACTTTGCCCTCCAGGGTGGCGGCGTAATCGCCGAGTTTGGCTTTTGCCTGGACAAGCTCTTCCTGAATGCGCGCGCGGGCGGTTATCTCGCGGGACAATTCCTCCCGTTTGGCCTCGGCGCGTTCCCTGGCGGCATGGAGCGCGCGGCTGGTAAAAGCGATGGCCAACCCGGAGAAGATGAAGCCGCCCAGACCCGACAGATCGTTTCCGCCGTGGTTGAGCACATAACGGGGCAGGATGAAAAACCAGTCTGCGGCCAGGTAGGAGAGGAGGATTGTCAGCAGCGAAGGCCAGAAGCCCGCAAACCAGGAGGTGACGGAGACGGCGGCAAAAAAGAGCGTGTAAGGATGCTTGTCCGCGAGCTGGGGATTCAAGGTCTTGAGGATGGCGATCACCAGCAACACGCTGACAATGCTGGTGGCGTAACGCAGAAGGATGGACTGGTGACGCGCCAACCAGAAGGCGCGCCGCCGATCATTCCGTCCGGCGGGCACAAGCCCATTGGCCAAGTTTGAATTCCGCGCGCTCATGCTGCTGCAGTCACCACGGCTCAGACTAAACGCAGTGGTGTCCGCTGGCAAATTGCCCGATTTCCACGACAATCGGGCGCAAATTTTTTCCTGGGCATCTGA
>JAQGPB010000131.1 GCA_028293265.1 Pedosphaera sp.
GCTGTGGATGAACGAACCGGATCTTTCGCAGCATCAGACCGGACCGGGTTCGGCCAAATCGCTGGCGGCCATCAAAAATGCCGACGACAATTTGGCGCGCGTTTTGCGCGCGCTCGAAGCAAAGGGCGTGCGCGACCAGACTGATATTTTGCTGGTTTCCGATCACGGATTTTCGACCATTCAGAGCGTGGTTGATGTGGCGGATTCATTGAACACTGCCGGCTTCACTGCGACCCGCGAATTCAAGACCCCGCCCACGAACGGCGACATCATGGTCGCGGGCGATGGCGGGTCGGTGTTGCTCTACGTGACGGGTCATGATCAAAAAGTGACTGAGCGGCTCGTCACGTTTTTGCAGGGATGGAAGCATACGGGGGTGATTTTTACACGCAAGGCGATGGAAGGGACGTTCGCATTGGCGCAGGCGCATCTCGACGCGCCAACCGCACCGGATGTGCTGGTTTCGCTCCGGTGGACGGCGGACCGCAACGATGTCGGGGTGCCGGGCATGATTGTTACTGACGCCTCCGAGTACGGGCCGGGACAGGGAATGCATGGAACGCTCAGCGCCTTCGACATGCACAATACTTTTGTCGCCAACGGGCCGGATTTTCGCGCGGGCATCGTGGATCATCTGCCGACGGGCAATGTGGACGTGGCGCCGACGGTGCTGTGGATTTTGGGAGTGAAGCCGCCCAAGCCGATGGATGGGCGCGTGGTGACAGAGGCGATGAACGTGCCTGAATCAAGGATCAAGTCGTTCGAGCCGCATCACATCGAGGCGACGCGGCAATTGGAAAAAGCCACGTGGCGGCAATATCTGAATTACACCGAGGTCAACGGCGTGGATTATTTTGACGAAGGGAATGGCTCCCAGACTGCCAGATAGCCGGTTTACTTTGTCGCAGCGGATTTTTTAGGCGCTGCTGCTTCATCCGGTGCCGGATTCGCTTTCCAAAACGATATCAACCCCCGCCACCAATCATCGGTTTGACTTAACAGGTCGTTGTGTCCGACCTGCGGAACTTCCCAGAACCTCTTGGGACCTTGGTAATCTTCAAAAAGTTTATGTCCAAAACGATTGGGCACCACCCCGTCGCGACCCGCAAACAGCATGGCAACCGGGCCATGATAATTCTTGAAATAACTCGAAGAGGGAAAACGGTCCAATAACATTAAACTTACTGGAAAAATCGGCATGTGATATTGTGCGACATGCGTCATGTTATCATAAGGCGCGACCAGCAAGACACCTTGGACGGCTTCAGGATAGGTTCCCGCCAGGTAAGCCGCGACGCCCGTACCGAGAGATTCACCCATCAAATAAACCGGGCCCTGTTTCTTCAACAGATTAATGGCTTCATCCGCCGCCCGAAAAAAAATTTTCTCGCTCGGCGATCCATCACGCGCTCCAAAACCGGGATATTCCAAAATATACACATCGAGCGGTTCAACTTTTTGGAGATCGTCCGCGTAGTCCAGACGGTCCACGGCGCTGCCAGAGTTCCCGTGAACAATCAGTATCTGGCCGTGGCTCTGCGGCATCTTGCGGAGCTGCTTCCAGCCAATGTACTGGCCATACTCGTTTTGCCAGGCTTGAAAGCCGCGTTCTTCGGCGAGCCGGGAACCACCCTGCCCTTTGTCAGGATGATAAATTAATTTTCGCTGGCCAAAAAAAACCAACAACAGCAACCCGAGATAAAGTATCCCAAAAATCTTTGCGATCCGCATCAATGCCCGGCCCCATTTCGACCTGAGCCTCATGCTGGCTCGGCTTGCGAAAGGAAGCCGCATGAGCTACAAGCGTTCAGCAATATATTTCTCGAGCTTGACCGTGTCCGCTGCGAATACGCGGATGCCTTCGGCGGTCTTCTCAGTGGCCATGGCGTCGTCGTTAAGCAGGAAGCGGAATTTCTTTTCGTCAATTTCAAGACGAGGAATGGTGCTTTCCTTGGCCATCGCGGGACTCAGGTTTCTAACCACGGGCGCGGTGCTTTTCTTCAATTCCGCGAGGAGGTTGGGGCTGATGGTGAGCAGGTCGCAGCCGGCGAGTTCGAGAATTTCGCCGACGTTGCGGAAGCTCGCGCCCATCACCTCGGTAGCGTGGCCGTATTTTTTGTAGTAGGTGTAAATCTCGCGGACGGAAACAACGCCGGGATCCTCGGCGGGAGCGTAATCCTTTCCGGTTTTGGCCTTGTACCAGTCGAGAATTCGACCGACGAACGGTGAAATCAATCTTGCGTTGGCCTCGGCGCAGGCGACGGCTTGCGCGAGCGAGAAGAGCAGCGTCATGTTGCAGTTGATGCCTTCCTTTTGCAGCGCGTCGGCCGCGCGGATGCCTTCCCAAGTGGAGGCTATCTTGATCAGGATGCGTTCGCGGCCAATGCCTTTCTCTTTATAGAGGGCGATGAACCGGTGCGCCTTGTTGACCAGGCCTTCGGTGTCGAAAGAAAGATTGGCGTCCGTCTCGGTCGAGACGCGGCCCGGCACGATCTTCAAAATTTCCGAGCCGAAGCCTACCAGCAAATCGTCCACGACATGCGCAATGAGCGCCTTGCCGGTCGCCCCGGATTTCTTGCCGTCGGCGATGGCTTTTTCCAGGAGATGCTTGTATGCCGGCATCTGCGCGGCTTTAAGGATGAGCGACGGGTTCGTGGTGGCGTCCTGCGGCGCAAATTCCTTCAGCGAATCAAAATCACCGGTGTCAGCAACGACTCTGGTAAAAGCTTTCAACTGATCAAGCTGGGTGACGCCGGACGCGGCCTTGGGCTGGGTGGGTTGTGTCATCGTGCTCATAATTGTTTGTGTCGTGAATTCCGTTCTTAAAAGGAGCATGCGGCAACCCGCGCCTTAAAGCAACTTACTTTTCCGCGAAGTTCCGGATGGTCTGGCGCAGGCGGGCAATTTCAATTTTGTTTTGTTTGTTCCGGCGAGTTCTCCGGTTGCGCGATGCCCTCGATGAAATAGTACGGGGCCTGATGTGGTCTGGCCCGGGAAGGTTTGCGGCCGGTTCGCGGCCACGTGTATTGGCAATCATCGCAATAAAATTCTTTTTCCAGCAGCCCCAGCCCGGAGAGCAGGCCGAGGAGATTTGGCAGAAAGAATTTTCGCGTGTGCTGCGGATACTCGACGCGCGAGGAGCCGCATTCCGGGCAGCGCACGGCTTCGCGCAAAATGCCCGTTTCAGTGTCCCAGACGCGAAGCAACTGCCGGGCGTTTTCGTATTCAGATGACGGGACCTTGACCCGGATGCCGGCAAGCGGATGGGCCACGAACCAAAGCCGTTCCATTCTGGACTCGTCGCGCATCTCAGCGTGGAAGTGGGCCTCCTCCAACCGTCGTTTCAGAGGCTCCGCCTGCGCCGGTGTGTTGAACGTAGCTATGGTAATCTCGTTCATAATTAAAATTACTACCAGATAGGAATAAAATCAAACCGCGCATTGCATGCCATGAAAAGGGAGCAGCTTAGTTTCTTGCACAGGTGCGTTTAAGCGGACTGATGGTTTTTGAAATATTAAACGGGCAACGCCGCGTGAGGGCACGCGGCCTGCAGAGATTACCCGTTTAAGAATTCAAAAACCATAAGTCCGCGCACCGGGATAAGACACCCGACCCGCTGCTGCCATGCGTCCGCCGTGAAACGTTTCCGTTACTGCGCCGGTGGCGGCGGAATATTGATGGCGGTACCGCCGGTGAGCGTGTGGAAATTGAGGCTGGGATTTGCGCTCAGAATGGAACTGGCGGAGACGCCGTATTTGGCGGCAATCATGTCCACCGATTCACCGGGCGAATAGGAATGAACCTGGGCTGCGGGCACGGTGGGAGCAATTACCGGGGTTGGCGGAGCGAGGCCCAAAATGCGGTCGCTTGCGGCCTTTTGCTGCTGATCAACCTGGGCCAGTTGCGCCGCCTTTTGTTCGGGCGTCAACGAGTCGTCATTGCGGATGCGTGCCTGCTCCTGCAACGTGGCTTTGTTCAGTTCATACAGCGACCGGACCTCCTGCATCGAAGCGCCGTTCTCGTCGGCCAGGGCGGCCGCCTGCTGGAACGCCGGTTCCTGGTTGGTGCGATATTCCTTATAGCGTTCCGGGCCGAGCACTTCCTTCAAGGTGTCTTCCATCTGCTTGGCCAAGGTGGCCTCCTGGGACGTCTTGGCCTGCGTATCGCCGCTGACCAATTCAAATTTTTGTTCGAGCGGATCGGTGGAGCGAAACAGGTTGCGAAACTCATCGGGTGTCAGATCAATGCCGCGCAACCGCTCGCGCAAGGAGGCGGCGGTCTGGGAATAGCGCAGGAGGAATTCTTCAAGCTGCGCCGGGTTGAGCGACTGGGCAAGTTCGGTCCGCATCTGCTGGGCGAGACGGGCGAGTTCGGCGGGGGCGGCGGGTTTGCCGGCGCTCTGTTGCGCTGCGAGATAGGCCTGCGTGCGTTGTTGCGAACGCGTGACGGCGTCCTGCACGGCGCGCTTGGTTTCCGGCGAGAGTTCACCCAGGATCGGGCCGTTGAGCGTGACGCCGGTGGCCGGGGTGGTTTCCGTGGCGGCCCAATTGGGCCCCAGCAAAGTGGTGAGCAGCGCGACGCGTTCTTCTTCGAGGCTGAAAATTTTCGCGGTCGCGGCCTGCACCAAGTTGGGGTCGGGGTCGAAGCGCCACCATTGTTGCTCGGGCGTCACCACTTCCATCATGCGCTTTTTAGCGTAGAGCTGGTTCACGTCGGCAATGATGATGTCGCGGATGGTTTGTTCCGGGCAGCCGATTTCGCGGAGATTGGCGACGTAGGCTGGATAATCCGCTGATTCGAGTTCCTGCCAGGAAAAGAACTGTTTGCGGACCACGACGCGGGTATGAACAACATTGCTGATCCCGGGAGCCACGCCGACCGGCCGGGCGTGCAACTGGGCGGACCGGTGTCTTGAAACCAGCCAAACCAACAGTACCACAACATTCAGTCCCGCCGATATGGTCAAAATCAGGTACCGACGCATAAGGCTTTTTTAACTTCAAATCCCTGCTTCCGCAAACTCAAAATTGGCGTGGATTTGTGCGCGGCGAAGCAGGCAATTTCAATTTGCAGTTGTCATCACTTGCCATGGTTGGGGTCGGACGTGTTGCCGGAATTGTTTGGCAGTTGCTTTTGTGGTGACGGTTGCTGCGGGGAGGCCCGCACTCCATTATTTGCACCGGTCTGGCCATGCAAGTTTTGGTTTGGTGGCGACGGCGGCAGGTGGGCTTCACTGGCCTGATTATAAGATTTGGGATAATAGAGCTGTTGGTTGTTTTGGACCGCATTATTGCGGACTTGCAACGGCGGGGCAGCCGGCGCTTGAACCGCGATATTATTTGGAGCTTGCCGCGCCGGCGTGGATGCGAGCGGCTGGCTGGCGTTGGGCGTGGCAAAATTATTTGGCGGACGTGGCTTCACATTTTCTTGATTGAGCTGTGGGTTTGCCGGGGTCGTCACATACTGATGCGATGGTGTCGGAGCAGCATAATTCTGAGGGTGAACCGGAGCTTTCTCGACTGGATGCGCCGGGGTTTGAAAAGAAGCGGCGGACTGGCCGGTGCCAGGCGCGACATAATTGTTTTGCGAACGGGGAGAATTCCCCTGGCTGGCGGGGCGAACATCCTTTTGCGAATGACCGGGGGAGTTCGCCGGAGTGAACGCGGGTCTCTGCTCAACCTTGGGCGGCACGATGGCGGCGTGTTGAACGACAGGATGACGCTCGTCCACTTTTTGAGCCACCATTCGCACAGGAGCCGCCGGGGTTTTGATTTCATGCTTATAGACGCCACCCGCCTGAGTGATTCCCGGCGCGCCCTTTCGTTCCGGCTCATTGTGAATCGCAACGGTGCGGATCGTCGTATGCGTTGCGGCCTCGACGCGTTCCTTGGGAATGCCGCGGTTTATCACCACATGGTTTTCGTTGACGACGTAATTGTTGATGACGGTGGTGTGGCTGTAAATTCTCGTGACTTCCGCGGGCGGCAAACGGTGACGTCCGTAATCATGCTCGCCAAAATCTTTTATCGCGATGAACGTGAACAACCCCGCGCCCAGCCCGAAGTCAAAGTCCGCACGGACGTTCACGCCGTTAAAACGGTAGCCGCTCCGCACGTCAAATTCCGCTCGGAACGGCAACGGAGCCCAGCCGCAATGCTCGCCTTCATTGCGCCAAACAACCCAGCCCGGCCCCCAAGTCGTGTCGGGAAACCAGACCCAGCCGACGCGGTCGTGGAAGTGCCACCGGCCATAGTGAAACGGCGCCCAGCCCCAGGAGTATTCGGATTGCCAGCACCAGCCAGCATCGGTGTTGACCCAATAACCGCCGTCACAATAAGGACGCCATTGGCGGTTCACCAACAGGACCCGCGGTTGCCAGCACCAGCCGTAGCCATCGAGGTTTACCCAGGTGCCATACGGTGAAAGGTCGTTGTAAAAGTAACTGACTTGCGCGGGGGCATCGCTCACGTAAGCGGGCGGAGGCGTGGCAGGAATTGGCACAGGAGCAGGAGGCGGAGCGGAAGGAGTTGGCAGCGCGACAGGCGGAGGCGGGACCTGTTCGGTAATCGGCGGGGGCGGAAGTGAAGGCGTCGTGGGCGCATAGACCTTTTGATCGTAAACGTATTTGGTGGAAGTCTGCGGATTGGGAACAACGGCCCGGTCATGGTTCAACATTTCCGTCACGACTGGCGTTGCGATGCCTTCGTCCTTGAGATAAAGAATGGCATCGGCGGACAAATCAAACCTGCCTTGCGCGTTATGCACGTAGGCCAACTGGACTTCCTCGCTGACGCCGGACTCCGCCAATCGCACCAAGTCAGCCGCGAGCGGGGAAATCGTGGCGGATGCGGGCGGGTTGCTGTCCTGCGCTCGCAAAGGCAGCAAGGGCAAAACGACCCCGGCGGCCAAACCCAACCAAATGGCGCTTTTCGAGTTCATAAGTTTTAGTGAAATTTTCAACTGCACAGATTAGACCGCAGCAGCAGTCAATTATTCAGCCAGCCAAACAGAATCAACCAGACGGTTCAAGCTGTTACGCGTTAATTGTTTATGGTCAAACCCTTGCGGGTGCTGAAAAATGTCGCAAGTCATCGGTTCCGTCGCCTGACGCTGCGTTCGGCGACGGCGACGGCGCAGCGCGTCATCCCTGCCAGTTGGAATTACAAGGCCAGTTGTTCCCCCTCCAGCTTTCGCAACCGTTGGGTCAACAGATTCAAAAACAACCCGACATCAGTCACCACCCCGACCGATTCGACCGAGCCGCGATCACTCAATTTCGTCACGACCGCCGGGTTGATGTCCACACACACCAGCCTCACTCCCGCCGGCGTCATGTTGCCGACGCCGATGGAATGCAGCATCGAGGACAACATCAGAATCAGGTCCGCGCCTTTCAACAGGCGCGTGTAATCTTCCTGCGCCTTGATCAAATCCATCTGCGTATCCGGCAGCGGCCCGTCATCGCGGATGGAACCGGCGAGCGAAAACGGCACGCCCTTGCGCACGCACTCGTAAAAAATTCCGCTCGTCAACACGCCCTGCTCGACCGCCTTCGCAATGCTCCCACAACCGCGAATCGTGTTGATCGCCTTGAGATGATGCCGGTGACCGCCTTCGACGCTGCTGCCCAATTTCAAATCCACGCCGAGCGAAGTTCCCATCAACGACTGCTCGATGTCATGCACGCCAATCGCATTTCCACCGAGCAACGCCTGGACATAGCCTTCGCGCACGAGCCACGCGAGATGTTCGCTGCCGCCGGTGTGAATCACCACCGGACCCGGCACCACCACAATCCGTCCGCCTTGTTCGCGGATGCGATGCATCTCCCACGAAATCTGGTCCACCAGCAATTCCACGCGCCGCTCGCTGGAGACGCCCGCGCCCATGAATGAAAATTCATGCTCCGCTTCGGCGGTGCCGCGCACGTCGCGCGACTCGGTCTTGCGCACGGTGCGAACGCCCTGGCTGCCCACGACCACCTGCTCGCCCGTTTTCAAATAGCGGAACAAAGTGCAGCGCGCGGTCTTCTGTTTTTCGTCCACCACAATCACACCATCCATGCGCTGGTCCGGCACGCGCAACCATTTGCCGCCGACCCGCACTTCGGTGGGATAAATTGTCGTGGCCATGAAATCCTCCGGCGCGACACCGGCCTGCGTCGCGGTTTTCAACTCCGCATCCTGCTCCTGCTTCGGCCCCGTCACCGCACCGAGCTCGATCATCTGGCCCATGATTTTGTCGAGCACCTCCTCCGACGGCGCAGAGATGCGGATGTCCGCGTTGGAAGTGCTTTGCCGCTGTTTGCCCAGGTTGAAATGGAGGATTTGAAAACTGCCGCCGCTCTGCACGGTCAATTCCAGCGCGCGGTCGAGCAGCCCCGAATCGAGCAGATGCCCCTCAAGTTTCAACTCGCGGCTCTGCACGGACGTGACCGACTTGGAGCGCGGCAGCGCAGGTTCGGTCAGGCGCAACGTCAGGCATTTGGCCGCGCCGCCCGCTTTCATAAATTCGTTCAAAGGCGTTTCGATCACTTCGAAACCCGCCGCTTCCAGCCGGGTCCGCAACGCCACGCTGAGCTGGTTCACGAAAAGTTTTTTGCCTAGATTCACCGCGTTGCAGGCGAACCTCGCCGCGTCGGCTTCATCAACCACGATGCGTTTTTCCGCCGGCACGCGCTGTTCGATGAGGCGGTTCGAGTAGGCATCGAACGCTTGCGGATAATAAAGCAGCCAGCCGTCCTCCAACGGACAGAAACAGGTGTCGAGATGATAAAACCGCGGATCAATCAGGCGCAACGAAACGACCTCGAGGTTCAGCCATCGCGCGATATGCGGGTGCGAATCCAGCTCGCTGCGAAAACCATAGCCGGCCCACAGACATTCGCCTGCACGGTCCAGCAACGCATCCCCGGCTCCTTCAAACGGCAAATCCGCCGGCAGTTCAAAAACCTCAAAGCCCTGCTTCTTAAACCATTTCTTGAAATGCGCCTCCTCGCCCTGCCGTTCGCGATGGAGAAAACGGCTGAGGACAAATTTCTTGCCCACCACGAGACCCGCGTTGGCGGTGAAAACCATGTCCGGCAAACGCGGCTGCGGCGCGATGCGTTCCACCTCCGCATGCTTTTCCAGCAACGCGCAAAGCCCCTGCCATTGCGTCACCGCCGCTTCGTGCGATGACTTGTGAATGTTCCCCTCCATCCAGGGATTGATCACATAATCCACTTCATACAAATCCGGCGGGCACATCAGAAAGCGCGCGTTTAATTTCATACTGGCCTAAATTACGCCAATCATTCTAACGCCGCAATGAAGCCGTCCCCATACGTTTGGAGGCTTGACAGTTCGCAGCCTGGTTCGGTCGCGATCAATGGTTGAAAGAAGCAGGTTGCGCTGTTTCAATCCAATTCGTGACTTATAAATTTCAGCGGAGCGGGAACGCAATCTTAATGACGAACCGCCTCACAATATGAAAACGCTTTTACGCCGCTACTTGGTCTTGCTGACGCTCGCCTTTTGGATGGGCGGATTCACTTTTTACACCGGCATTGTCATCCGCATCGGCGGTCAGGTGTTGGGCGGCGAGCGCGACGTCGGCTTCATCACCCAGCAAGTCACCAACTGGCTGAACTGGATTGGCGTTCTGGCGTTGGTCATTCTCGCCTGGAGCACCTGGCTGGAACGCCGGGGAACTCCGCGCCTGCTCCTGGTTTTTTCCTGGGTGTCGCTGTTGGCCACACAGTTGAATCTTTTTCGCGTTCATTCCGTACTCGACCAACTGCTCGATATTGACACCCACAAAATCCACGGTCCGATGGCGACGTTCTTCCACTGGCATCGCATCTACCTGATCATCGCCACCGCGCAATGGCTCGCCGCGCTCGCTTATCTCTGGATCGCCCTCGTCCTGTGGCGACAAACGGACCGACAGGCCGCGCAAATCAATTCACCCGCGCCACAAAGTAACGCTACGACGCTGCAACGTTGAAACATGTAACGCTGTAACCTTGCAATGCCCCTCATTTCCCAATGCAAAACTGGCTGAAAATCGAGTCCAGCAAATATTCCGTCGTCGTCTTGCCTACAA
>JAQGPB010000140.1 GCA_028293265.1 Pedosphaera sp.
TTGTCCTGGAAAACGACGCGCACCTTGCCCTGGGCGGATTCGGTGGCGTCGCGCAACCGCCCCTTGGCTTGGTGGCCTTCCAGGGCCTGCCGCGCGTTGTTGATGATGTTGAGAAATACCTGCTGCATCTGATGCGGGTCCACCTCGGTGGCGGGCAGGCGCGGATCATACTGCGTCACCACCTCGATATTGCTGGTGCGCATCTGGTATTGGAGAATCTCGACGGCAGACTCGACGATTTCGTTGAGGCAAACCACCTTGCGTTCGGGCGCGTGCCGCCGGGCAAAGCTCAATAGGCTCGCGACAATCTTCTGACAGCGCTTGGCGCTTTTGAAAATGACATCCAGATAACGGCGTTGCTGTTCCGGCAGTTCCGATTGCTGGAGCAGCTCGGAGAATCCCATCACCGACGTGAGCGGGTTGTTCAATTCATGGGCCACGCCGGCGACGAATTCGCCGATGCCGGACAATTTTTCGCTCTGGATCAACTGATGCTGGGTTGACTTGAGGGTCGCGACGGTTTTTTCCAGTTCCTCGCGTGAGGTTTGGATTCTCTCGGTCATCTGGTTGAAGGCCGTGGCCAGTTCGCCGCATTCATCCTGTGAGGTGGTTTCGACGCGACGGGAGAAGTCGCCGCGGCCCACCGCCTCCACGCTGTCGCGCAGTTGGCGCAATGGCCGGGTGATGCGACGGATCAAAAAGCAGACAATCGCGGCACTCAAACCGATACCAAACAGGCCGACCACGAACAGCATTTGTTGCGTGGCATGGAGCGCGACCAAGGAATCTTCGTAGGAAGAAAGCAAAAGATAACCGGTTCGCGTGTCACCGCTCAAGGAGGGAAATTGACCGGATCTGCAAAGAAAGTGTTCATGGTTCAGGACGAGTTCCGGGCTGGGGACAGTTTTTGAGGCCGCTTGGGGGGCGGACAAGGTGCTGAACCGTTCGGTCAGGCTTGGGTATAGTTCCGGCTTGTCCAGGCTGGAGGCCGCCACGCGTCCATCGGCAAAGAAAACGATTTCGCTGCTGGTTGTCTGCTTGATGTCGCGCGCCTGCTTGGAGCCGATTCTCTGGCCAAATGTCAGCACACTTGTGATTTCATCGCCCACGCTGACAGGAAAGGAAACGATGTCATAGAGATTGGCGCCCACGCGTATGTTATCCCCTTTTCCGCGGCCTTGCGCCGCCTGGCGGATGGCTTCGGACGCGCGGGATTGAAATTCAGAAACATTGGTTTCCGAGCCGCTGTCCTGGGAAATTAGTTTTTGCCCGCTGCCTTGCAGCAGGGTGAAGGTGGCGATGGTGGCTTCATTGTTCGTGACCATCTCGTGCATGAGTTCATCGAGCGAGAATTTGATCGTGGGGAAATCCGCGTTTTTGGTGACGGCCCTGAGGTGCGGTTCGTTGACGGCATTGCGAAATTCCGAGAACATTTTATTTGCCTGGATGGCCTGAATCTTTTGAAAAATCTTGGCGGCGGTATCGAGCTGGGCCGCGGCGTTTTCATGCAACTGGTCTTTGATGCGGCGGTTGACGAGCCAGATCGTCGCGACCATCAGCAGCACCAGGACAGCCAGCACAGGCACCAGGACCTTGACCTGGAAACTGACGCGCTTGTTGAGGGAGGAGAGGTTCATGGCTCAAAGTTTGGGCAAGCCGGTGATGCCGAGGGTGAAATCCACCTTCACCTCGCCATGTTCCGGAACCACAATTTCCTGGCGCTGGGCGGGCAGGCGTTCGTGCCAGGCTTTCAGCTTGTAGGTGCCGGCGGGAACGTCACTGATGCGATATCCTCCCTTGGCATCGGTGGCGGCAAAAAAGGAGCTTTCCAGCACCAACACCACGCAACTCATAGTCGAATGAATGGAGCAGAACACATCCACGCGGCCCGGCTTGTCAAAGGTGACTGACTTGACCGTCGGGGCCTTGTACAATTCCAGGTCGAACGGTTTCGCTTCGGAATACGAAAAGACGTTGTGGTAAATGTCGTCGTTGTTTGGCCATTCAACGGTGGTGCCGACCACTACGGGCAGCACGTGCGGGTTGAATACGGCCTTTGTCTGATGCACCTCGATTTTTTGTCGGTCCGGCCTGGCAGTTACAACCTGCACCGGCTTTTCGGGCACGACCGGCTTGTTGGTCCCAACCGGGCCTTCGAGGTAAACGATAAAATCATGCATCGCGGCATAATCCACGTGGGTGGCAAATTTGAGCGCCCGGCTGTCGTAGCTGCCATTGCCGCAATCAGCACCCTGCGCGCCGGGCTTGCCTTCGGCGCGGACATGGCCCGTGATGGTGCCGGCTTGGGCGGGGGCCAGGGCGAGCGTTGCGGCAAGCATGAGGGGCAATGTTGGTTTCATGGTCAAAATTTGAAGGCGGCTTCCAGGGCGAATTGGTTTTCACGGTTGCGTTTATCGCCGTCAATTTCGCGGCCTCCGTTAAGGCTGTATTCGCCCTTCACGAGCAGATGGGGGCCGAAGTGGTAGCCTAGGCCCATGCTCAGGCGCCAGTAATCAATCGTGAGTTTGCCGAAGCCATAGGCCCCCATGCTGCCATTGCCCACGATGGGAAAACCTTTGTGTGCGAGCACCTGGCTCCAACGCACAGCCGAGTAGAAATTGTGCGTCCACTCGTGGGTGCCTTCGACGAAATAGTAATAGACGTCCCGGTGGTTGTCGGCGGCGGGATCGTTGTCATTGTAATCAACATAACCGCCGGCGGTCCTGATCTGCGCGAAAGGCAGGCGCACGTCCATATCGCCCTCGACCAGATTGGCGTGGAAGGCAGTCGTGGCGGGAGAGCCGAGCGAGCGAAACCAGCCGTTGCCGAACCATGAGGCTGAAACGCCGTTCTTGACGCTGAGTTCGCCGGTCCGCATGGCGCTCACGCTCAGGTGCAGCCATTTGGCCGGATCCACGCCAACGCGGCCCGCCAAGCTTTTGTCGCCTTGCAAGGACTGGCTGGTGACGCCCCCGCCGTTTTGCACCGCCACGGCATAGCGCGCCATCCCCAGCTTGCCATAAAGTTCCACCCCGTCATCGCTCCCCCAAATATCGCTCACAGAATGGGAAATGAGCGGGTTATCAATTGCAAAGCGCCTCGCATACTCCTCGCCAAAGGGTGTATAAAACCGGCCCGCGCGGATGTTCAGCATCCGCTCGCGACCCCAAAGCTTCGAGACATCCTCGAAGTCCAGGTACAGTTCGCCGACGTTGAGCGCCAAGCTCGTGGTTTCGGGGGTGGCCAGATCGAGTTCGCTGAAGAAATAGACATCCTCCCAAACCGGTGCTTCCAAAAAAACCCTGGCTTCGTCAATGCGGAAGGTGCTGTTGGGCTGTTGGCCCTTAGACTGGGATTTGAAATAGGCGATGCCGCCTTCCCCGGTGATGTCCACTTTGCCGATGCGAAAAGGGGGACCGGTGTTGGAGAGCGCAGGTTCCTCCGGTTTGGTGCTGGCCGTCACCTCGGGTGGTTGCGCGTTTCGGCGCGAGTTGCTTTCCTCAAGACCGGTGACTTTTTGGGTGAGAGACTCGATCAAACGCAGCTGGGTTTGCAATTGTTGCTGCAACTGCTGGTTCTGCTGCTGGAGCAGGAGGAATTGTTCGCGGGTGATGGGCGTCGTGTCCGCAGCGGCAACCGGCCCGCTGACGAGCACCAAGAAGGCAAAGGCGCACCCCCGGAGGGTGGCCCGCGTGTATGACTTTCCCATCATGGCCTTGCCATTCAGCAACAACCATGCCTGCCGCTTGTTTTTCAACGCGAGTTGCAGCGGCAAAAATCCTGATGCGTCTTGCTTCGATTTAGTGGGCGATTTGTGTCCAGCAATTGTTCAACTGACAGGCTGCCGCAGACACAATCCTGGTCGGTTGGCCGTCGCCCGGTTTAATTGCCTATAATCAGGACAGTGGTCCTGGCATCGGATTTCTGTGAACCTCGGACCACTGCCAATAATTGTTGCATGTCGGTTCCAAAATCATACTGGCCGGTGGCGGCGTTGTTTTGGTTCTTGCTCATGCCTTTGCGCGCGGTGGAAATCACTCCCGGAGAAAAGGAGGCAATCGCAGGGGGCCGGCAGGCAGCATGGTGGTGTTAAGCAATCTTTGGTTGCAGCCGTGTGAACTTCCGGTGGTCCCCGTCAAGATTACCGATGCCCGCTGCCCGCAACTTCTGCTTTCCGACAAACCGGAATATTTCTACACCGGCAACGGCATCGCATCGCAGGAAGAAGTGAAAGCCGGCAAGGTGCGGCTTTATATTTATCATGTACCCCAGCCCGCCAATGACCCCCTGCGCCTCTCCCTAGTTGATGGCAAAACCAGCAGGCCGCGTTACGTAAGGTAATCCCGGCGAAATGATGCTGATCCAGAAATTCCCGCCAGTACAT
>JAQGPB010000159.1 GCA_028293265.1 Pedosphaera sp.
AGAGGGACACAGAGAGGGAGCGAGGCTGGGGCATTTTTTTTGGGATGCTGGCACACCACCGTTTGGTGAGAGCATGGGGAGGTGGCCTCCTCGAAAGGGACTGCTCGGGCGGGGCGCCCTCGTATGCGCCCGAGGCGGGCGCGCTCCCCAATTCCTAATGAATTGTTCCGGCTGATAGCCCCTAAAAAGCTGCTCTGACGGGCTGGGGGGCAAAGGCCGCGGACAGGCGTGCGCGCCAAGGGGGAATGGGGGAAAGAAACCATTGGCAGGGGAATGATGGGCAGGGGAATAAGGCAGGAAGGCATTTCCCTGGGCTGATTGGCCCGGACGGATGGGGTTGGAGGACAGGGCTTTTCACCTGCCGGGGGTTGGCCGGTTTTCGCGGGTGCCAAACTGGGCACCCCTGGCTGCGTTCTCCTTGTTGTCTGCACGCAGGGGGATGATCCCATTTGGCGGCAGTTTGTCCAGCCAAAAGCAGTTAAGACTGCCAAATATTGACTTGCGCCTCGTGGAAGCCTGAAGTTGCGGGTTATTTCAACTGCCCGGTCTGGAAGTTCAAAACTGAGTCGCGGATTTGATATTCAAATTTGGCCCGCGCCTGCGCTATCTCCGCCTGGGTTTGGCTCAATTGCGCCTGGCTGAGCTCGACGATGGAACTGGAGCCCACCTGGTAACGCGCCTGCGCCAGTTCGAACGCCTCGTTCGCGCTCGCCAGCAATTGTTCTGTCAAGGTCACCTGCTCCGCTGCGTAGCCTGCGTCCAGCACGGCAACGCGCACGTCCCGGATCACATCGTTCTCCACCGCGCGCAGATTTTCGGCGGCAGCTTGGGCACGCAATTGCGCCTCCTTTGAGCGCGCGGAAAACAGCATGCCCTCAAAGATAGGGATGCTCAGGTTCACACCGGCGGCGGCGTAATTGGCCCGCAACTGCTGATCATGAACCGGGATTATCCCAGCGGTGCCGACGGCGCTGATGGTGGGGCGGAACAAATCCTTTTCCGCCTGTGCGAAACTTCCCGCCGCTTCGCGCTCGAACCGCAACTGCGCCAGGTCCGGCCGGTCCCGCAGCGCCAGTTGCACCAGCGACGAGGCATCGGGCGGCGCGGCGAGCGTCGCCGGTTCGTTGCGCAGGAGATAATTGTGCTGCTCGCGTTCGCCCAGAAGATTGGACAAGGACGCGAACTGCGATTGCAAATCATTTTGCGCGTTGGCCAGCAGCAGCCGGGCGTCCGCCAAGTTTACCTTGGCGAAACTGAGGTCGAGGCCGGACTTGAGCTTGTTTTTCGCCAGTTCGTTCACCTGATCGAAGACCAACTGGCGCGACTTAACGGTCTGGGTGGCCACGGCCAGGACCGATTGCGCTTCGAGCGCGCGGAAAAAGACAACGTTGACGGCGAGAAGCATTTGGGCGCGCGTGGCAATCGCATTCTGCTCCTGCGCGCGGGAATGTTCCTTCGAGCTGGCCGTCAGGCTGGCCGTGCGCCCGAAATCGGTGATGATCTGGGTGATGTTGATGCCCTCGGCGTTGCGGGTGAGAATGAGCGAGTTGTTCAATGCGCCCGCCGCGATGCGCGTGTTCTGCGCGGTGGCGTCCACGGCGGTCGCATTGGCCGTGATGGTCGGGAAGAAAGCGGAGCGGGCTTCGCGCACCGACTGTTTCGACGCGAGGGCGAGCAAACCCGCCTCCGAAATCCGGGGATGATGCTCGATGGCCAGTTGCTGCGCTTCTTGCAAAGATAGCGGAAGCGGCTCTTCCGCCGAGGCGGTGACGATGCCGGTCAAAAGCGTCGCGGCGATTATCAAACAATTTCTCATGAGGTAGAAAGATTTTCTCCAGTGCCGTTCGTCGGCTTATGCGAATGTTCGCGGCGGCGATACACAATGAGGTAAGCCGCGGGCACAATGAACATCGTCAGCACCACCGAGACGGCGAGGCCGCCGATGATGGCCCGCGCGAGCGGCGCATAAGCCTCGGAGCCGGTGCCCAATTTTGCCGCCATCGGAATCAGGCCGATGAGGGTCGCCAGGGAAGTCATCAGCACCGGCCGCAGACGCACGCGGCACGCCGTGGCGATGGCTTCCCGCAGCGGCATGCCATCCTCGCGCAAACGATGGGTGAATTCCACGATGAGGATGCTGTTGGACACCACTATCCCGACCATCATGACGACGCCCATGAGGGACATGACGTTCAGCGTCGTCCCAGTTATGATCATTATCGTTAAAGCCCCGGTTAATCCCGTGGGAATGGCTAACAAAATCAGCGAGGGGTCAATGAAGGACTTGAACTGCGCAACGAGAATCAAATAGACGAGCAGGACCGAAAGGATGAGTCCGAGGCCAAATTTTTGGAAAGAGACGTACATGCTTTCCACCTGGCCGCGAAGATTGATCCGGACGCCCTTGGGCAGCTTGGTCTGGTTCATGATTTGATCTATGCCACGGGTCACTTTTCCCAAATCCTCTCCTTTGGTGGCGACATACACGTCAATGACGCGCGCCAGTTGATAATGATCCACCTCGGTTGGCGAATCAATCTGCTTGATGTTCACCACAGAATCAAGCCGGGTGGAGTCTTTAAATCTTGGGCCGCGCAACGGGATGGCGCGGAGTCCCGCCAGATCCTTGATCTCATTTTCCGGAAATTGCACCGTCACCATGTAGGGATTGCCGCTGTGGGGATCAACCCAGAAACTGGGGGCGATCATGCCGTCGGAGTTCACGGCGGTGACGACGTTGTCCATGACTTCCTTGGAGGACAACCCGAGTTCGCCCGCCCGGTAACGGTCCACATTCAGTTGCAACGCCGGATAATCAATGTCCTGGGGAATCAGCACGTCGCTGACGCCGGGCAACTGCCGGATTTGCGCGGCCATTGCCTGCGCCACCTGGTAGGAACTGGCGAGCTTGGAGCCGCTGACCTGAATGTCAATGGGCGCGGGCAACCCGAGGTTCAGAACGGCGTCCACCAGTCCGCCCGACTGGAAGTAGGTGCTGAGCTGGGGCAATTCGGCGTTCAAGCGTTTGCGCACGCGGTCCATGTATTCGTAGCTGCCGATGCGGTGGCCTTCCTTGAGGCTGGTCTGCACGAAGGCGGTATGCTGCCCGGAATTTTGAGTGTAGATGGCGGAGAAATCCGGCGTGATGCCGAGGTTGGCAACGATGACATCCAGGTCATTGGGATTCACGACTTCGCGAATTATTTTCTCGACCTTTTGCACGTATTGCTTCGTGACTTCCAGGCGCGTGCCGGTCGGGGCCTTGAGGTTGACGACAAACTGGCCCGGATCGGTGCGCGGAAAATAAGCCAGGCCCATCCAAGGCAGGAGTCCCAAGCTGAGCACAAATATTCCGGTGATGCCAACGACCGTGGCCAGCGGACGCAGCAAGGCGACCTTGAGCGAGCGGCCATAACTGTCGAGCATCTGGGTGAATTTGTGGTTGAACCAGGCGTTGAAGCGTCCGCCCCAAGTCCGCGGTTTGAAATGTTCCGCAGCGGGATGCGGTCCATGTCCCTTGATGTATTTCGCGCAAAACAACGGGACGACGGTCATCGCCACAAAATAAGAAGCGAACAGCGAGAGCACGACAGCCAGCGCCAGCGCAGAGAAAAGATACCGGCTCGCGCCGTAAAGAAATGTCACCGGGAAGAAAACGACAACGGTGGTCAGCGTGGCTGCGAGCACCGGCAGGGCGACTTCCTGGCCGCCTTTCTCGGCAGCGACCGCAGGCGTTTCCCCGTTTTCAAGGTGGCGGAAAATGTTTTCCAACACGACCACGGAATTGTCAATCAGCCGGGAGAAAGCGAGCGCCAGTCCGCCCAGCACCATGGAGTTGACCGTGTTGTTGCCCATGTAAAGGGCGATGAACGCCGCCAGCGCCGAGAGCGGGATGGAAAGGAAAACCGCCACGGTTGCCCGCATGCTGCCGAGAAACACGAGAATCATCAGTCCGGTCAGGAGCAGACCGATGGCGCCTTCATGCAAAAGATTCTCGATGGCGGTCTTCACGAAAACGGACTGGTCGAACACGACCTTGGTCACGAGTTGCTTGGGCAGGTCCACCAGATGCGTGAGGGCGGTTTTGATGCCGTTGACCACGGCGATGGTGTTGGCGTCGCCGCCCTGCTTCATGATGGGCAGATAGACCGAGTCCTGCCCGTCCACGCGCACGACATTGTATTGAATCCAGGAACCGTCAACGGCCTTGCCGACATCGCCCACCATCACTGCGGCGTTGCCGACGTTTTTGAGCGGGATGCGGTTGAGCGCCTCCATGTCGGGCACCTGGCTGTTGGAATAAAGATTGTAATCGCGGGTGCCGATGCGGACGTCGCCGGCGGGCAGGATGAGGTTCGAGTCGTTCACGGCGTGGACAACATCCATCACGCTGAGCTGGTGGGCTTCCAGTTTCAACGGGTCCACGTAAACCATGATCTGCCGGTAGCGTCCGCCAAAAGGTTGCGGCACCGAGGAACCGGGGACGTTGGCGATCTGGTTGCGCACGGTGTATTGGCCCGTGTCGCGGAGCTGGGCTTCGGTCATCCCCTCGCCTTTCAAGGTAATGAGGCAGACCGGCAGGCTGGAGGCATCGAACTTGAGCACCACGGGCGGGAGCGTGCCGGGCGGCAACCGGCGCAGGTCGGCTGCCGCAAGATTGGCAATCGTGGTTGCGGCGGCATCCGCGTCCGTGCCGGGCTGGAAATAAACCTTGATCAAACTCACGCCGGGCAGGGAGCGCGACTCGATGTGATTGATGCCGCTGCCCAAGGTGAAGAACCGTTCGAAGGGGCCGGTGATGTCGGTCTCAATTTGTTCGGGCGGCATGCCGGCATAAAACGTGGCGACCACGACCACCGGAATCTTGACCGCCGGAAACAAATCCACCGGCATGCGGAAAAGGCTGGTGACACCTATCACGCACGTCATCAGGCAGATGACGATGATGAAGTAAGGATAGCGAAGGGCAAATTTTGTCATGGTGGGCCCGGAGGTGGTTTATGGTTTTATTTCACTGCGGGGACACGTCCTATACCAGTTTTCATTCGCATGAGAAGCAAGTGTGAGAAACGCCCGCCCTCACCCGGGCCCAATGGCTTCCCAAGCCCGCCACGATATAGTTTCCCCATAAGTGACGAACGCTTCGCGTTTCGTGGTCCCCCGAGGAGAGGGGGAAGGTACCGGTCACTTTGATCACATTTGCAACTCGTGGTTGCAGTCACAGTTCCCGGTCCATCCGGATGAAAATAGGTATAAATCGGCAGATTCATCGGAGGGCCCCCAGCTCTACAATTTCTGGTTTCACCTTTTGGCCGGGCTTGACCTGCGCCCGGCTGCCGATCATGACGAGATTGTTTTCGTTGACGCCGGAGGTGACCTCAAGTTTGTCCGCCGTTTCAAGCCCCAAAGTGATGGGGCGTTCTTCAATCTCGTTCTGCTGGTTCAAGACGAACAACGTGGGCGCCTTGCGGTTGGCGATGGCTTCCGCCGGCACGGTCAGGACTTTTTCCCGGCGATCCAGGGTCATGATTGCGGTCGCGTAAACTCCCGGGGTGAGCGAGAGATCGGGATTGGGCACGTCCACTTCGGCTTCCATCTTCCGGGTGTCGGTGGAGACCTTTCTGGTGAAGCGCGAGATTTTTCCCGAAATGGTCCGGCCGGTGTCTTGAACGCGAATTTCAACCGGATCGCCAAGCTTGATGCGGTCAACGTAGGAAAGTGAAACCGGGAAGTCCAGGCGCAGGCGGCCATTTTGCGAGAGCCGCACCAGTGGCATGCCGCTCGAACCGGACGTGATGCCGCCCTGAACCAGCGAGCCTTCATCCGCATAACGCTTGGTTATGACACCGGCAAAGGGAGCGGTGATTTTGCAGTAGTCCGACATGGCCTTCAGCTTGTTGACTTCGGCTTTTGACACGTCCACCTCCTGTTTGGCCACGGCGAGGGCGGCGGCGGCGGCGGCGTCATGGGCTTGTGCGGTGTCCAGTTCCTGTTGCGCCACGAGGTTGGGGTGGGTTTGATTGACCGCGGAAAGCCGCGTGAACGTCAGGTGGGCGTCGTCATAAGTGGCGACGGCGCGCTTGATTTCCTGTTCGTTGCGCAGTTCCTGCGCTTCGGCCTTCAGAATGTCCTCCTTCAACTCCGGCACTTCCAAGGTGGCCAGCAACTGGCCTTGCGTGACTTGGTCGCCAATGTCCACGGCGATGGTCTGCACGAAACCCGCGACCTTCGCGTGCAGATCAATTTCCTGATACGGACGAAACTCGGCGTCAAAACTCTGCTCCTGTGCGAGGTTCTCGCGGTCCACCTTGGCCATCGCCACCGTGACCGGTTCGGCGGTGGCGGGAACAGCGGCAGCATTTCCGCGCAACCATCTTGCGCCGATGATGACGATTACCACCACGCCCAAGATGGCCGGCACCTTCCAATTCCTTCGGCGGCGCAACGGGGCGCCGGCATCGCCCGGGGGCGGCGTGGGAGGGATTTGCTTTTGCGAATTCAGTTCTTTCGTTTCAGTGTCCATTTTTAGATTCCTCCGCGCCATTGAGGGAATGCGCCAAGGGCAGTTCCACGCGGAAGCAACTGCCCGCGCCCACCGTGCTTTGAAAATTCACCTGGCCGCCGTGCGCCGCGCAGATGGATTTCACGATGGAAAGCCCCAGTCCCGCACCGCCCACCTCGCGTGAGCGCGCCGGATCAACCCGGAAAAAACGCTCAAAAATATGCGACCGCGCCTCGGCGGGAATGCCGATGCCATTGTCGGCGACTTCCAGAACGGCTTTGCCGTTCGCGCCGCTGACGCTCAAGCGTACCTTGCCGCCCGCAGGCGTGTATTTGATTGCGTTGTCGAGCAGGTTCACGACCACCTGTTTCAGCCGGGCGCGATCACCATCTACCGGCACCGCGCGCGGCGCATCGCTGGTGATGGCGATGTTCTTGTCCTCAGCCAGCAGGCACATTTGCTCCGCCGTGCTGCGGGCGAGTTCCGCCAGATCAAACCTCAGGCACTCCTGCTGTGCTTCCCCGGCCTCGAGCCGGGAAACCGCCATCAATCCCTCGACGACCCGCGCCAGCCGCTCCGCCTCTTCCAACACGCTCGCCGCCGTGCGTTGGACTTCCGGCGACAGGCCGGTTTCTTCCACGACCATTTCCAACTCCCCGCGCATGATGGTCAATGGGGTGCGCAACTCATGCGAGGCATCCGCGATGAACCGCCGGTTGTGCTGCCACGCCTCTTCCAAGCGCGCGATCATGTGATTCAGCGACACTGCCAGCCGCTCCAGTTCATCGCCGGTCTTGGCAACGGGGAGCCGCTCCTTCAAGTTATGCGACGTGATCCGTTCCGCCGCGCTGGCGATTTCATCCACCGGCGCGAGCGCCCGGCCCACCAGATAATAGCCACCGCTGGTGGCCACAAGCACCCCGGCGGCCAGGGTGAAGCCCAGCAGAATGACCAGACGATGCAATACCTCGCGCACCGGTTGCAGCGACGCGCCGACTTCCACCAGATACTTTTTTCCGTCTGGCGTCACATAGGGAACCGAGGCGATCAACAATTCCTTGCCCGGCGGCACTTTTTGTTTCCGCAATGAACCTGCCGGTAAATTTTCCGAATAAGCCGGGATGTGGCTGATGTCGAAACTTGAATCGGCGGGGTTGCTGGAGATGTAAAGATTGCTTCCGGCCCCGCGCGAAATGCGGATGAAGCGGTCGTTGGTCTCCGGCGCGAACCAGGAATTGATTTCATCCACCACATGCGCTTCGCCGGTCTGGCCGACATGAGCCAGCAACGTGTCGGCAATCTGCCGCGCCCGCCGCGTCTGCGCCCGGCCGAGATCCCGCTCCAGGTAAAGTTTCAACCCGCCGTACATCAGCCCGCCCAGCACCACGAAAGCGCCGAGCAACAGGCCCGCATACCAGGCCACCAGCCGAAATTTGAGGGAGCGCGGAATCATGGCGCGGCCTCGTCGCTCAAGGAATAACCGACGCCGCGCACGGTGCGGATCAGCTTCTGCGGATGGGCCGCATCCACCTTGCTGCGCAAGTGCTGCACATACACATCCACGATGTTGGTCAGCCCTTCAAAACTTTGGTCCCACACATGCTCGATGATCATGGTGCGCGACAGCACCCGGCCCGCGTTGGCCGCGAGATATTCCAGCAGGCTGTATTCCTTGGAGGTCAGTTCAATCCGTTTCCCGGCGCGGCGCACCTGTTGCGCGAGACGGTCCACCTCCAGGTCGCCCACGCGCAAAACGCTCGAACGGTCCGTGGCCCCGCGTCGCAGCAGCGCCTTGACGCGCACGAGCAATTCCGCAAAGGCAAACGGCTTGGTCAGGTAATCGTCCGCGCCCGCCTCGAAATTGGCCACCTTCTCCGCCGTGCCGTCGCGCGCGGTCAGCACCAGCACCGGCGTCTGGGAATTTTGGCGGCGGAAACGCTTGAGCACCTCGGTGCCGTTGAGGCCTGGCAGCATCAGGTCGAGCACCAGCAGATCGTAATGATACGCGCTCGCCATGTCCCATCCGGCCTGGCCGTCGTGGGCCATGTCCACCGCGAAGCGCTCGGCCCGCAGCCCGCGGGCCACAAATTCCGCCACCTTCTTCTCATCTTCGATCAGCAAAATGCGCATACGTTGGTAACCTAACCCAATTGACCACCCCTGCATTAAGTCCCCCTGAATGAAACATTAAAATCCGTTCAGAATGCCGGAATTTATCATTTCGACCTGCCGCGAGCATTTTTCTTCAGCCGCAACCGGCTGGCCAAGCCGGTGTGCGTCCCGGTTTTTGCGTCGGTGCGCGGACTGATGGTTTCTGAAATATTAAACGGGAAATCACTTGCCTTAACGCTGTTGAGCCAGAGGCTCGACGCTACACCCGTTTAAGAATTCAAAGACCATGAGTCCGCGCACCAGGAAGCGGGCATCCGACGCTCTGCGGCGCGCCCATCGGAGTTGCAAGAAATTGAGATGCGCGCTCAAGCCACAAAATCCGTAACCTGAATATGACATGTCTGATTCAATGCTGTAACATCCGAGGTGTATCGTAATACACTTGGAAAGGAAGCAATCTGAATAGGAACAACCTGACAACCAACCCGACAGCTTGCCATGATATGGGAAAAGGAAAACGACGCAACCCATCGGTTCTCGACGGCGCAATCTTGCTGCACGATGTGCCCAACCACGTTCCAATTCCAAACCGTAACCTAAATGTCACATGCCGGACACACTCCTGTCACTTTTGCTTTTTAAGGTGGTTGCATTGATCGCAAAACAAACGTATAAACGCAACCTAACAACTTGAATACGATGATGAAACGACGCAATCAATGGATTCTCAACGGCGCGGGTTTGCTGGCCGCCGTGGCTATGACCAACACGGCCCACGCGCAATCGTCCGACCGGCTGTTGGACGCCCTGATCAA
>JAQGPB010000181.1 GCA_028293265.1 Pedosphaera sp.
CGAGGGCCGGTTTGACCTGGTGTTAACCGGGCAGTTGGACGCGGATTCGACCCCGCTGCTCTGGCAAGAATTGCAACAGCAACTTGCTACCACACCCGTAACCACACTCGAAATCAATGCCGCCGGCCTGACCCATTGTGACAGCGCCGGCTTGGGGCTGTTGTATTATCTGAGCACGGGCCAGATGACGCCGGGAGCGCACGTTACCCTGAGCGGGCTGAAACCTGAACTCCAGGAAGTTCTGCCCAGCTTTTCGATGGCGGATTACCGGGCCTTGCAACGCCAGCAACCCACCTGTCAACCCGTGCCCGAGGAAGTCGGCACGGCGGTCATGCGGGTGGCAGGTGACTTGAAGGAGATGGTGGTATTCATCGGTGATGCGGCCTCCGCACTGGCCGCCCTCCCTTTGCATCCGCGGCAAATTCGACCGCAAGAGGTGCTGCGGGTGTTCGAGACGGCCGGCGTCAACGCGCTGCCCATCGTGTCGCTCATCAGCCTGTTGGTCGGCTTGATCATCGCCTTCGAGGCGGCGGAACCGCTCGCACAGTTTGGCGCCCAGATCTACATCGCCAACATGATCGGTTTGATCATGGTGCGGGAGTTGGGACCGGTCATGACGGCCATCCTGCTGGCGGGACGTTCGGGTTCGGCCTTTGCCGCGGAACTCGGCACCATGAAGGTGAACGAGGAACTCAACGCGCTCGAAACGATGGGGCTTGATCCGGTGCGGTTCCTGGTGGTGCAACGCCTCCTCGCCAGCCTGCTGCTCACCCCGGTGCTGACCATCTACTCGATGTTCACCGGGGTGCTGGGCGGTGTCCTCGTGATGCTCGGACTTGGATTCCCCCTGCCCATGACCTTGCGGCAGCTCGAATCCAGCGTGCACATCAATGATATTGCTTTCGGAACCATCAAGGGATTCGTATTCGGCATCATCGTCGCGGGCATAGCCTGCCTGCGCGGTCTCCAGACGAAGGAAGGCCCGAGTGCCGTCGGAGAGTCCACCACCCGTTCGGTAGTCAGCGGAATCCTGCTCATCGTGATCACCGATGCGGTGTTCGCCGCCCTTATCTTTATTCTGAAAAAATGAGCGCGCCGCCGGACATCATCATTTCGGTTCACGACCTTACCGTTGGCTATGCCGGCCAGGTGGTGTTGCAACGCATCAACTTCGAGGTGCGGCGCGGCGAGGTGTTTGCCATCCTCGGCACCTCCGGCTCTGGCAAGAGCACCCTGCTCAAAAACCTGATGGGTTTGTATAGGCCCATGGCAGGCGACGTGCTGATTGAGGGCCGCAGCATTGTGACGGCGGTCGGCAGGGACCGCCTGCGCCTCTTGCGCAGGTTCGGCGTGCTCTACCAAAGCGGCGCGCTGTTCGGTTCGATGACCGTGCTCGAAAATGTGCGGCTGCCCTTGGATGCCTTCACCCGTCTGCCCATGGTGGACAAGGACCTGGTTGCCCTTTCCAAGTTAAAGCTGGTGGATCTGAATGTATCTCCCACACGGCTGCCGGCCGAACTGAGCGGCGGCATGCAAAAGCGCGCCGCGCTGGCGCGCGCCATCGTGGCCGATCCTTGCATCCTGTTTCTGGACGAACCCTCCGCCGGGCTTGACCCGATCACTTCCGCGGGATTGGATGCGCTGTTCAAGGAGCTTTCCCGCGGCTCAGGCATAACTCTGGTGATTGTCACCCACGAACTCCCCAGCATTTATGCCATTGCGAACCGCGTCATCCTGCTTGATGCCGAAACGAAAACCATCGTGGCGGAAGGCAACCCGCTCGATCTGCGGGACCACGCCACCGACCCCTTGGTCCGGCGTTTCTTCAGACGGGAGGCGGCATGAGCGCCCGCCCAAACAGTTTCAAGATCGGTCTGTTTGTGCTCATTGGCATCGGGATCCTCATTGTCGGACTCTTCGCCTTCGGCGCGCGCAGCTACTTCCAGGAGCGGCGTATTTTTGAAACCTATGTCCCGGGAGAGGTTCAAGGGCTTTCGGTTGGCTCGCCGGTCAAGTTGCGCGGGGTCACCATCGGCAAGGTGACGTACATCGGATTCGTTTGGAACGAATATCCCCAATATGGAACCGAATATGTGCTGATCCGGTTTGAGGTCCCCAAGGATACGAGCCTTCTCCCCCCGACCACGAACCTGCAAGCGATGCTCAATCTCGAAATCGCACAAGGGCTGCGTGCCCGCGTTCAAGGTCAGGGCATCACCGGCACCAGCGTCCTGGCCCTGGAATATCTGGACCCTGAGCGCAATCCACCTCTGCCAATTTCCTGGACTCCCAAGCACTACTACATTCCTTCCGCCCCAAGCCAGTTCACCGAGATACTGGCCTCGGTTGAGAAAACATTGAGACATTTGGAGAAACTGGATTTGACCGTTACCATTGCGCGGCTGGAAAAAGTTCTGGGGTCGGCCGACCGGCTTGTCACCAACGTGAATCAAGTGGACTTCAGGGGGCTGAGTACGAATGCGAACGCCTTGATCGCGGAACTGCGCGACACGAACGTGCGGCTGCAGGCAACCCTGGCGGAGGCGCAAGCAGCGATCAAAGGAACCGACCTCCCCGCCGTGGGCCGTAAAACTCAGGCCCTGGAGGCCCGGCTTGGTGACCTCGCCAACGAATTGCAGCGCGTGACCGCCAGCCTGGATTCCGGCAATTTAAACGAAACCCTCGCAAATGCGCGCGAAGCCACGGCACAATTGAACGTCCTTTTGGGCGATTTGAAGCAGCAACCCTCCAGCGTCATTTTCAGCAAACCAGCTCCGCCCGCACAAAGCGTCGAAACCCCGCACCGAAAATGACTGCTCTAAAATCAATCCTGCTTCTTAGGCCGGCCAAAGTGACCATCCCGCTGCGCCATCTGTTGCTGATGTCCGGCGTCATCGCGACCCTGCTGTTTTGCGGGTGCGCTTCGCGGGCGTCTTGGAAGAAGGAGGCATTCGCCCTGGTCGCCGCTTCTGGTGAAACTGGCTCCGCTGCGCACACCAACATCCTGTCGTTGCACCGCGTGACGGTTTCGCCGCTCTTTGAAGGCCAGCCGTTTGTTTACCGCACCGGCGAGGACAGTTTCGAACACGATCCCTACGCCGAATTCCTCGTGTCCCCCAACCGGATGCTGGAGCAGTGCATGCGCACCTGCCTGCGCAACGGCCATGCGTTTGCGGATGTGCTCGACCCGGGCAGTGGCCTCAAGTCCTCATGGGCCATGGAAATTGCGGTGAGCCAGCTCTACGGTGACTTTCGCCAGCCCGACAAGCCCGTCGCCGTCCTGCAAGTCAGCTTTCTGCTCTACAGCGCCGAACCTGCCGAACGCGGACGCGTGCTCTGGCAGGACGAGTTTTCCAGACGTCTTCCCATTGCCCACCGCACTCCCGCCGCACTGGTCGCCGGTTGGAACTCCGGTCTGCAAGAAATCATGGGAGAGGCAAACGCGAAGCTGAAGCAGCTTGCGGTTCCAGAAGCCCGGCCAACAAGCATTGGCACCGGGAGTGAGGAGTGACAACTGATATTTTGCAGCTATCGAGGTCTCACGGTTGGCGGGGCGGGTTGCTCGGATGAAGGAGGCGTGCATGATCCCCCAATCCATCCGAATTTGAATGGGGTTCCGTGGAAGGCGGAAGTGTTTTGCGCATGGCGTCCGCCCTTGCGCGAATGCGGGCGGCCATGTCGGAGATCGCTTCAATGTCGCGCAACGTAAGTATCTGCTCCAGATCCCGGGGGAAGAAAAGGTCAAACGTCCAGCCCGTCATCACGCGCAGTTTTTTTGACAATCCGGGCAGCTTGAAAAGATAGACTGTCCGCCACAACATCCAGGCGAACCACCCGGAAAATTTTATCCCAAAGACCATCGCCACGCCGGTCCGGCGCCCGATGCTCGCCAGTTGCCCAAGCGTCGTGAAGATAAATGGCTTCAGCGGTCTGCCAAGAATTGCGGCTTCAATGTTCCGCGCCGCGACCTCCGCCTCCCGCAGGCCGTGCTGCGCGGTTGGCGGCTGGCTCTTGCCCGTCTTGGCAATCGGCACGGCCGCGCAATCACCGACCGCCCACAGGCCTGGATGCTCCGGCACGGCCAGGAATTCATCCACCACCAGACGGCCTCCCACCGTGCGGCAAGGCAGGGCGGCGATGGCCGGACTGGCCTTTATGCCCGCCGTCCAGATCAGGGTCGCGGCGGGAATTGACGTGCCGTTGGCAAGGGTGACGAGCGAACCGTCGTAGCCGGTCACACGCATTCTTTTAAACACTTCAACCTTGCGTTCGCACAGTTTGTACTCGGCATAATGGCCAAGTTTTTCGCCGAGTTCCGGCAACAGGGCGTCGCCGGCATGGACTATGACGACGCGGATCATGTCTTCGGTCAACTGGGGATAGTACCGCACGGCGTCGCGCACAAAGTCATTGACCCCACCCGTCGTTTCCACGCCCGAAAATCCGCCGCCCGCTATCACAAAGGTCAGCACCCGGCGACGTGCCGCCAGGTCGGTGCACAAGCTTGCCTCTTCCAACAATGCCAGCATGCGGTTGCGCAGCAGTAGCGCATCAATCAGGCGTTTCATGGTGACAGCCCATTCACTGACGCCTGGAAGGTCGAAGAAATTCGTCTCCGAGCCCAGCGCCAGCAGCAGATGATCAAACTC
>JAQGPB010000214.1 GCA_028293265.1 Pedosphaera sp.
GAGTTTCTCACCAAATCTGTACGCCAACCCCTCTCCTGTCCCGCCCTCAGCCTCAAAACCATTGGCGTACCGCCTTTTTTCACCTATATCCGCTTTTTTCCGCATAAATAAAAAAATTATTTTTCTCAAATGGCCAAAGCGCAGGAGTTCCTTGGGCCAGGGGCGCAGCTCGGCAGTACCACCAACCCGATGGCGATGCGCCCAGAGGGATGGGAGCGCGGCGTGGTGGTACCGCCAAGCTGCGCCCTCGCGGCGCCGCATTTTTCCGCGCCGAAGTTTTGGTTGTGAAAGCAGCGAAACCATGGGAGAATAACCCGATCAAACCCTTGAAAGCCTATGGCCAGAGATTTATCTCGCACCATGCCCCGTGCCCATTCACGGGCCTTTACCTTGATTGAACTGCTGGTGGTGATTGCCATCATCGCAATCCTGGCCGGACTGCTGCTCCCTGCGTTGAGCAAGGCCAAGGACAAGGCCCGCGGCATTGCCTGTATCAACAACCTGAAACAGATCGGCCTGTCTTTCAGCTTTTACGCGGATGCCAACCAGAACCGCGTGCCCTCGTCATTAAATTTCGGCGCGGTTCCGCAGGATTATAATTCCGCCGCCAATTCCGTGGGCCAGACCTATCTTTACGGCGGTGTTCCCAAGCTGTTGAACACCGGCAATTACAATGTTTTCTGGTGCCCCAGTGACAAAAACCTGAAACCCTCCTCACCCACGGTCAGCAACACCGATGAAACTTCCTACCGCTATCGTTTTGTGATCTGGTGGAACACCTGTAATTTTCCGGGACTGAAGGATTCGGACTTTGCCAAGCCTTCCGCGCAGGTGATTTACCACGAGGATTACGACATGCACTATCACCATTTCAAGGATCAATATCCTTCCTCGCAGCCGACGCTCAATGGCATCTACGCCGATTTCCACGCGGCCAAATGGACCGTCCTGTTCCGCCAAAACCAGCCGGGGAAATTATATGATGACAACTGGTTTTCTTACGGCCAGAACGGACAACTCAACAACGACAATCCGAATACCGGCGGCGACGTTCACACCGGCTGGGATAATTAAGCTTATTTCCCCGCCGGCCCGTACCCGGCGGCGGGCGTCCCGTCAGGGTTCAAATGCCCGGTCGCCCAGAGGACGCCGCGGGTGACGAGGTCGAGATAGCGCGGATCGGAAACGGTTTCGTTGTTGTGGCCGATGGTCGTGCTGAAAACGCGGGTTTTCTTGGGGCCGTATTCGTTGGTCCAGACGACGACGAAATCATTGGTCTTTTCGGTGCCGTCGCGTTGTTTGAGGGTTTGCTTGCCGTGCGCGAGCGCGTGGGCGGTGTCGAAGACGTGGACGTTATTGTAATGCTCTTCATGGATGGTGGTCCAATCGCTGAGCCCTTTCGTGATGGGGCTTTCTGCATCAGTGAAGGTGATGGCGATGGGCACTTGCGCGAAATGCTGGCTCGATTGCAGGCCGAGGTATTCGAACCAATAGCCGTGCGGCGTGCCGGGCGTGACCGGGTCGGTCGGGTTGCCGATGCGGTAGGAATGCATGGCGCAATGGAGATTGACGCCGGGAAGACCGTCGCGATGCGGCTTGAGCACGCCCTCGACCAGCGCGGGGTCGTTGACATCGGCGGCGCATTCGTCGTGGATGACGATATCATAACCCTTGGCGTAATCGGGATGGCCAAGAATCGCGAGCGGCGGATGCGTGGAAGTGTCGTCGGTATGGACTTGATCAACGACGACATTCGCGCGCGCTTCGAGGCCGACTTTGAGAATGTCTTTTTGCGTGGCGTAATCGTGGCAGCAACCGCCGGTGATGAGCAGCACACGCAACGGTTTGGGCGCGGCTGCGAGCGGCGACGCGGCGCAAGCGATGAACCATGCCAGCGATGCGAGGCAGAAAAAGAGTTTGGAAGATCGAAGCAAGCGGTATGTGAGCATGAGGAGTTTGTAGCGTTTTGCGGGCGTGGATGCAAGCGTGTTGCGTGTGCCGCTGCCCTCCGATGGAATACGCAACACGTTACTTTTATTGTGCCGGCTTGAGGCGTACTTCGAACAGTTTGGGCCAATGCTTGCCGGTGACGAACAGCCGGTCGCCGGCGGCGTCATAGGCAATGCCGTTGAGCACATCCGTATTGGCATCGTGGTCCTCCGGAGCAAGCAGGCCGGCGAAGTTGATCGCACCGACGACCTGTCCGGTAATGGGATTGATGCGCACGATCCAATCGGTGCCCCAGACGTTCGCGAAGATTTCGCCTTTGATATATTCGAGCTCGTTGAGGCGCGCGACGGGCTGGCCATGGTCCGAGACGGCGATGGTGTGTTGCACTTGCAAAGTTTTCGGATCGAGAAAACGGAGCTGATCGGTGCCGTCGCTCATGATGAGAGATTGGCCGTCGGTGGCCAGGCCCCAGCCTTCGCCGGTGTAGGAGAATTCTCTTTCCTGGTTGAAAGTTTGGAGGTCATAAACGAAGCCCTTGCTGCTCTGCCAGGTGAGATGGAAAATCTTGCCGTTCAACACGGCGATGCCTTCCCCGAAATATTGTTCGGGGATGCTGATTTGTTTCAACACCTTGCCGGTTTGCAATTCCGTCTTGCGCAACGTGGATTCGCCGTTCAAGCCGGTGCTCTCGAACAAAAAACCATCGAGAAAAACGAGTCCCTGGGTGAACGCGCCACGGTCGTGGGGCCAGGCGTGGATGATGTCGTAGGAATAAAACGGCGTGGCGGCGCCGGCGGCAGTGGTGGCGACGTTGCTGACGCTGGCTGGGTGAACTTGAACGACCGCCGGCGGCGCCGCCGGATCACAGGCATTGAGCAGGAGCAGCGGCAGCAGGGAAAAGATGAGCGGCTGGACAATCAAACGGCGCATGCCCCCGCATTGAAACGGGAGCCGCGCCTGGGTTCAAGACAATTGGCCTGGCTCAGGAATTATTGGTTGCCAGTGCCGGTATTTCCCGGGTTGCCCGTGCCACTGTTTTGATTGGGCGTGACGATGGGAGCGCGCGGGGGATTGGGTTCATTGGGGGGCGTGGTGTCAGACTCATAGCGCCGGCCCGTGGGCGAACCGGTCGGAACGAGATTGTCCCTTGGCTTGAGGGTGACGTCATTGATGACCTGACGGACGCCTTCGGCCTTGGCGGCGAGATTGGCGGCTTGGGCGATTTGCTGAGTCGTATCAACAAAGCCACTGAGCTGCGCCACGCCGTCAAAAACATTGACCTTCACGTCCGGAAATTTATAGACCGGATCGTGTTTGAGATTGCCCTCGACGCGGCGCGCAATCTGTTTGTCGTCCATGTAGCGGCCAGCGCTGCGGTCTTCGGTGTGACATCCGGTCAACGCGGCGGTTGCGACGGAGGCGGCGAGACACGCCGCAAGCAAGAATCGTTTAGAGT
>JAQGPB010000238.1 GCA_028293265.1 Pedosphaera sp.
TGTGCCGGTCGGCTACCAGCCGACCGGAACGAGTGGGGCGCTGGTTGGGCCATCAAACACTGGCTTGCAAACCGACGCTCCCTCCCATTCCGCCGGGCTGGTAGCCCGGCGGCACGGGCAGGTTGCCCGTGCCACCCCAAAGTAGGACACTGCCTGGACGCCCGCAGGTTGTGAGTTGCGGGACATTCGGACCGATACTAACATCAAGGCTTGAAACGATTTTTACCATTCATCCTGCTGGCGGCACTGGGAGCAGTTTCGCCCTTGTTGGCGGAAGATGCTGAGATGCTTTTCGCCACCGATCCCGGGCAGGTTTTGGAGCGCACCTGTTTTCAAACGAGCAAACCGTGGAACGAGGCAGGCAACCTGCGCGCGGATGTGGCGCTGGTTTATGGGATTGACGCCGGACTGCCGGAGCGGATGCAAACTTGGCGCGACCATGGTTATCGCATCCATGTCATGACCGGCGTCTCGTGGGGAAATTATCAGGATTATTTTTATGGCCGTTTCGACGGCGTCAGCCACGAAGATGAGGCGCAGACGGATCGCAATGGCAACAAGATCGGGCACGGTGGCGATGTTTACTATATGTGTCCCGGCACAAATTACGGCAAATTCCTGTGCGTGGGCGTTCAGCGTGCGTTGGATGCCGGGGCGGAAGCCATTCATTTGGAGGAGCCGGAATTCTGGGTTCGCGCCGGTTATTCCGAAGGCTTCAAGCGCGAGTGGCAGAATTATTACGGCGAACCTTGGCAGCCGCCCCACAGTTCCGTGGACGCCCAATGGCGCAGTTCAAAACTCAAATATTTTCTCTACCGACGGGCGTTGCAGCAGGTGTTTGATTATGTGCAGGAATACAATCGCAAATCCGGCAGGCAGGTTCGCTGCTACGTGCCCACCCACAGCCTGCTCAACTACGCGCAGTGGGGCATCGTCAGCCCGGAGTCAAGTCTGGCGCGGCTGAACGGCTGCGACGGTTACATCGCCCAGGTCTGGACCGGCACGTCCCGGGAACCAAACCGATTTCGCGGCGAAGTCCGCAGCCGGACTTTTGAAACCGCCTTTCTCGAATACGGCGCGATGCAGAATCTGGTGCGGGCCACGGGCCGGCGGGTTTGGTATTTGAATGACCCCATCGAAGACAATCCCAACCATGACTGGAAAGATTATCAGTACAACTGGGAATGCACGCTGGTCGCCTCGCTTTTCCAGCCGGACGTGGCGCATTACGAAATCGCACCCTGGCCGGAACGCATTTTCGCCGGGCGCTATCCCAGGTCCGCCCGGCGCGAAGACCGCAAAACAATTCCACCGCCTTATGCGACGGAGTTGCAGACGGTGATGAACGCGTTGAACGACATGGATCAAAAGCAAATCGAGTGGGATTGCGGCACGCGCGGCGTCGGCGTGCTGGCAAGTGATTCGTTGATGTTCGAACGGGGCGATCCGACGCCCAGCGATCCGCATCTCAGCCAGATGTACGGTCTCGCCATGCCGTTGTTGAAACGGGGCCTGCCCGTGACTCCGGTGCAATTGGAAAATGTAACCGCGCCGGATTATCTCAAAGGTTTCCGGGTGCTGCTGCTGACTTACCAGGGCATGAAGCCCTTGGGACCTGAATATCACGCGTCGCTGGCCGATTGGGTCAAGCAAGGCGGCGTCCTGGTGGTCTGCGATGACGATTCAGATCCGTACAACCAGGTGCGCGATTGGTGGAACTCGGGAGGCAATCATTACGCCACACCGCGCGAACATTTGTTCGAACAACTCGGTTTCAAGCAGTCCGCAAGCAATGCGGCCGCGCCCACAGAATGGAAATACGGCAAAGGAAAAGCGATCTGGTCGCGCCAAAATCCCGCGCGCCTGGCTGCCAGCGTCAAGGGAGATGAACAGGTGGTCGAATTGGTAAAACAGGCTGCGACCGCCGCCAAACTGAAATGGCGCGAAAGCAATTATCTCCTGCTCCACCGCGGCCCTTATGTCATTGCCGACGGGCTGGACGAATCAATCGCGGGCGGGCCGAAAGTGCTGCAAGGCCGGTTTGTCAACCTGTTCGATTCGGAGTTGCGCACGCAGACGACGATTCAAATTGAATCCGGCCAACGATTTTTTCTCCGCGATTTGAACGCCGCCAAAAGCCGCCAGCCCGCGCTGCTTGCTTGTGCCGGCAGGGCTTTGGTAACGAGCCAGAATGAAAGCGTGATTTCGCTGGCCGTCGAGGGAGTGGCCGAAACGCCCGGAATCATGTTGCTGCGCTCGCCCAAATCTCCGCGCACCGTTACATTGGACGGCCAGCCGACTAAAAATTTTGAGTATGTGACAGGAGAACAGTTGTTGCGGATTCGTTTCACCAACAAATCGCAGCCGGTCAGGGTCTCAGTGGGGTTTTAATAATTGTTCGCCGGATGTGGCCACGTATTCACTGGGCAATGCTCCAAACCGCTCCTTGAACAAGGTTCGAAAATGTTTCACATCCAAAAAACCGACCGCGAAGGTGATTTCCGTAACTGTCATTTCAGATTCCAGCAACAGTTGGGCGGCCCGCTTCAGGCGCACGGAACGGATGAAAGCCTTGGGCGTCATGTCAGTCACCGCCTTCAGCTTGCGAAACAATTGCCGCCGGCTGACCGCCACGTTTTGAGCTAACGCATCCACGTCAAACTCGAAATCAGACAGGTTTTTTTCAATCACCGCGAGGGCGCGCTTTAGGAATTGGGCGTCGGCCTGGTTTACGGCCAGCTCCCTTGGCTGCAGCGTGATTCCCTGATGAAAGCTGGCGCGCAGTCTGCGGCGCGACTC
>JAQGPB010000247.1 GCA_028293265.1 Pedosphaera sp.
TCTGTAAACCTTAACATCGCGGGTGACAATTTCGACATGGGAAAAGCGGCAGTCCGCTGCCGCTTTTCTCGTGATGGACTGACGGTTTTCGATGAGGAGATTCTTTTTGCGGCGATCATCAAAAAAATGACCAGTTAAATTTTATTCGGGCAACGTAAAATAAAAGGTCGCCCCTTTGTTCACCGCGCCTTCCGCCCAGACGCGGCCGCCATGGCGGTTGATGATGCGCTGGACAATGGCCAGGCCGATGCCCGTGCCGCTGAACTCCCGCTCCGAATGCAGGCGTTGAAATACGCCAAATAATCTGCCGACATACACCATGTCAAAACCCGCCCCGTTGTCGCGCACGTGATAGATGGCTTCGCCCTCCCGCCGTTCCACGCCGAACTCGATGCGCGCCGCCGGAGTTTTGCCGGTGAATTTCCAGGCGTTCCGCAACAGGTTCTCCAGCGCGATGCGCACCAGCCTCGGGTCGGCGTGGGCCGTCAAACCCGGCGAGACACGAATCTCGACATTCCGTTCCGGCTCCGCGCGCCGCAATTCCCCGAGGATGCCCTGCACCATGCCGCTCAAATCCACGTCCATGTGGTTGATTTCCGTGCTGGTGACGCGCGAGAACTCCAGCAGGTCGTCAATCAACTGGTTCATCCGCTGCGTTCCGCGGAGAATCAAATCGAGGTAGCTCCGGCCGTTCTCGTCCAGCCGTTCGCCATATTCCTCCTCCAGCAATTTCCCAAACGCATCAATGCTCCGCAGCGGCGTGCGCAAATCGTGCGAGACCGAATACGAGAACGCCTCCAGCTCCTGGTTGGCCGCCAGCAATTTCGCGTTGCGGAGCCGGTTTTCCTCCGCGAGCATCCGCTCCGTGACGTCCTGCGTCGTGCCGGTCATTTTGAGCGGCTTGCCCTCCGCATCAAACGAGAGTTCGCCCTGTCCATGGAGGTACCGCACCTGGCCACCGGGCAGGACAATGCGAAAATTGCATTGGAACGATTTCGGATTTTTCACCAAATCCGTGAGCAACTGGCCCATCATGGCGCGGTCCTCGGGATGAACCGCGCTGACCACCTGCGGTATGTCAAAGGGCACTCCCTGGGGCGGAAATCCGAACATGCGAAACAACTCATCCGAATACGACGTGGTGCGCCCGGCAATGTTCCATTCAAAACTCCCCAGGCCGGCCAAATGTTGCGCCTCGTTCAACCTCGCCTCGCTTTGGCGCAGGGCTTGTTCGGCTTCCTTGCGGGCCGTCACGTCCGTCACCATCACCAACCGTGCTGCGCGCCCATGGAAGACCACCGGCTGGGAACGGATCTCAGCATAAATAAGCGTGCCGTCGCGCTTTACATGCCGCCATTCCCCCGATTCCGTCATGACGGCGTTGGGGGGGAGTGCGGCCAGGACTTCCTTGAGGCGCGGAATGTCCTCCGGCGGGCGGATGTCCAATACGGTCATGCGAAGCATCTCCTCCCGCGAATAACCATAAAGCTCGAGGACGGCGTCATTCACTGCCAGGAAGGATAGTGTTTCTGCGTCCCAAACCCACATCGGCAAGGGGTTGCACTGAAACAACACCCGGAATTGATCTATAAAATCTTCCAATTCCATAAACGTCTGGCGGGACGCACCAGGCCACGTCAGTCCATCATAAATATACTTTAAGTACCGTCGGATGGTTAAATTCTTTGAACAAGCCTGGGAATCCCGCAGCCGGGCTGGAGTGTGTTTTCGGAGAGAGGGAGGTTCTTATTTCGACAATCGCAGGGCGAGACGTTCGGCGAGGCGTTGCAGGGCGGGGGAGCGGTCCTGGGGATCAAGTTGCACGTCGAGGAGGCAAAAGCTTTGGACATGTTTTTTGGCTTCGCGCAGGGCCGATTCCAGTTCCGCCTCGGTGCGCACCAGGAAGCCGCGTCCGGCGCCGAGCAGTTCGGGCAGCTTGCTGTAATGCCAGAGCAGGACATCGTTATACGCGCCGTCCTGCATCTGGCGTTCCGTGCCATAACCGAAATTGTTCAGCACGATCACGATGGGATTCAGTCCGTAACGCGCCACGGTCGAGAGCTCCAGGCCGGTCATCTGAAACGCGCCGTCGCCCACGAGCACAAGCGGGCGCGATTTGGGATTCGCCAGTTGCGCCCCGATGCTCGCCGGCACCGCAAAGCCCATGGAGGCATAATACGCCGGCCCAAGAAATTCCGTGCGATGCCGGATGAACAGGTCCGTGGCGCCGAACAAGGCATCACCGATGTCGGCCACGACCGTGGAATTCGCGTCGAGAAAATCGTTCAGCCGCTGGAACAGGCGTTTGACGGTCACCTTGGTTTCGCCGGGCCGGGCGCGGAAAGTCCCGGCCGGGGGCGGCGTGGGAATTTTGCCGAGCTTGCGATGGCGCAGGCGCAGCTTGAGCAGGCCGCGCATGAAATCTTTGAAGCGGACATTTTCGTAGGTGTGATAACGGATGGAAAGTTTTTCGCTGTTCGCGTAGATGGTGCGCAAGGGGTCGAGTTGCGCGGTGTAGATGCCGAGGTTGATGTCGGTCAGAAACGCGCCGAGCATGATGACGCAATCGCTGTTCTCGACGTAACGGCGGACGTCGTCACGGCCCAGCGCGCCCTCGTAAACTCCAAGGTAAAACGGATGCTGCTCGCCGACGACTGATTTGCCCAGGACGGTGGCGGCGACGGGCAGGTTGGTCTTGCGGATGAGTTTGAGCAGCGTGTCCTGCAAGCCGAACCGATGCACCTCGATGTCCGCCAGGATGACCGGCTGGCGCGCGTGGTTGATCATCGCCTCCGCTTCGGCCAGGGCGGCGCGCAGGGTTTCGGTGTCGCTTTCCTCGTGGATTTCATGCGGACGATAAGAAGGAATGCCCGGCGCGAAGACGAGGTCGCGCGGCAGTTCGATATAGACGGGGCGCTTGTAGCGCAATGCGGCGTGCAGCACACGG
>JAQGPB010000306.1 GCA_028293265.1 Pedosphaera sp.
CGCCGGTGCCGCCATCGTAACCGCTGATGAGCACGACGTCGGCGTGGGCCTTGGCGACGCCGGCAGCGACGGTGCCGACGCCGACTTCGGCGACGAGCTTGACGCTGATGCGGGCGTGGTGGTTGGCGTTCTTGAGATCGTGAATCAGCTCCGCGAGATCCTCGATGGAGTAAATGTCATGGTGCGGCGGCGGAGAAATCAGGCCGACACCGACCGTGGCATGGCGCACTTTAGCAATCCACGGATAAACTTTCTTGCCGGGCAATTGTCCGCCTTCGCCGGGCTTGGCGCCCTGGGCCATCTTGATCTGCAATTCCTGCGCCTTGACCAGATACAAGCTCGTGACGCCGAAGCGGCCGGAGGCAACCTGTTTGATGGCGCTGTTACGGGAGTCGCCGTTGGCATCCAAGGTGTAACGGGCGGGGTCTTCCCCACCCTCGCCGGTGTTGCTCTTGCCGCCGATGCGGTTCATGGCGATGGCGAGCGCCTCGTGGGCTTCCTTGCTGATGGAGCCGTAGGACATCGCGCCGGATTTGAAACGTTTCAGAATCGCCTCGACCGACTCGACTTCCTCGATCGGAACCGGCGCGGGAGCGAATTTGAAATCGAGCAGGCCGCGCAAGGTGGCGTGCTGCTTCAACTGCTCGTTGACCAAGGCGGAATATTCCTTGAACACCTTGTAGTTTGAGGTGCGGCAGGCGGTCTGGAGCTTGTGGACTGTTTGCGGGCTGAACAAATGCACTTCGCCATCCGCGCGCCATTGATACTGGCCGCCGACATCAAGGGTATGGCCGTTGACCTGCCGGTCGGGGAAAGCGTGCTGATGCCGGATCTGAACTTCCCGGGCGATGACGTCCAAGCCCGCGCCTTCAATGCGCGATGGCGTCCAGGTAAAATACTTGTCTATTACCGACTGCTTGAGGCCGACGGCTTCAAAAATTTGCGCACCGCGATAGCTTTGAATCGTCGAGATGCCCATTTTGGAGATCACCTTGACGACGCCCTTGACGGCGGCCTTGACGAAATTTTTGCAGGCATCCTTGTGAGTGATATTTTTCAGCAAACCCTGCCGAATCATGTCGTCGAGGGTCTCGAATGCCAGATAAGGATTGATGGCACCCGCGCCATAACCGATGAGCAATGAGAAGTGATGCACTTCGCGCGGTTCACCCGTTTCGAGCACGAGGCCGACGCGCGTCCGCGTACCTTCGCGGATAAGATGATGATGCAGTCCCGCGACCGCCAGCAAGGCGGGAATCGGCGCGTTTTCGCGGTCCACGCCGCGGTCGGAAAGGATGAGAATATTGACGCCGTCATCAATGGCGCGATTAGCCTGGGCGCAGAGCCGGTCCATGGCCTCTTCGAGGCCGCGTTCGCCTTCGGACGCCCGGAACAGGATGGGCAGCGTGACGGACTTGAAGTCCGGGCGGTTGAGATGCTTGAGCTTCGCGAATTCTTCGTTGGTTAGAATCGGCGACTTCAACTTGATCAGGCGGCAACTCTCCGGCACGGGCTTGAGCAGGTTGCGCTCCGAACCGATGGTCGTTTCCGCCGAGGTGATGAGTTCCTCGCGGATGCAATCAATGGGCGGATTGGTGACTTGCGCAAAAAGCTGCTTGAAATAATTGTAAAGCGATTGCGATTTGTCCGACAGGACTGCCAGCGGCGTGTCGGTGCCCATGGAACCGACCGCTTCAACGCCTTCGCGGGCCATCGGCGCCATGATGATGCGCAAATCCTCAAAAGTGTAACCAAACGCCTGCTGGCGGCGCAGGACGGTTTCATGGCTGGATTCGGGCAGATGCGACGCGTCGGCCACACTGCCAAGTTCCACCATATATTTATCCAGCCATTCGCGGTGTGGATGGGCGGAGGCGATCTTTTGCTTGATCTCCTCATCGGCCACGATGCGACCTTCCTCGGTATCAATGAGGAACATGCGGCCCGGTTGCAGGCGGCCCTTATGGAGAATGCGGTCGGGCGGAATATCAAGCACACCGACTTCGGAAGCCATGATGACCAGATCATCCTTCGTCACATAATAACGCGAAGGACGCAGTCCGTTCCGGTCCAAAATTGCCCCGATCTGCTTGCCATCGGTGAACGCGATGGAAGCGGGACCGTCCCACGGTTCCATGAGGCAGCTATGGTATTCATAGAATGCCTTCTTCTCGTCGCTCATGCTTTCATGGTTCGCCCACGGCTCGGGAATCATCATCATGATGGCATGCGGCAGCGAACGGCCGGCCATGACGAGCAATTCCAAGCAGTTGTCGAACATCGCGGAATCGCTACCGTTGGTGTTGATGATCGGCAGGATTTTCTTGAGTTCGGGTCCTAGCAGTTCTGACTCGAAGAGCGCCTGCCTCGCGTGCATCCAATTGATATTGCCGCGCAACGTGTTGATCTCGCCGTTGTGCGCAATGTAACGATACGGATGGCCGCGCTCCCAACTGGGGAAAGTATTCGTGCTGAAACGCGAATGGACCAGCGCCAGGGCGGTCACCATGGCGGGGTCCGAGAGATCGGCAAAATATTGCTCCACCTGTACGGTATTGAGCATGCCCTTATATATGAGGGTCTTGTGGGAAAGGCTGGCGATGTACCAGTATTCGCTGCCGGGAAAACCGACGCGGCGGATCTCGTTGGTGGCGCGCTTGCGGATGATGTAAAGCTTGCGCTCGAAGGCCATCGGGTCGGTCAGTTTCGGATTGCGCCGGATGAAAACCTGGCGCATGAACGGCTCGGAGGACTTGGCGGTGTCGCCCAGCGTCGTGTTGTTCGTGGGGACATCGCGCCAGCCGATGATGTGCTGGCCTTCCTCGGCGACGATCTTGCCAAAAATCTGTTCGCACTCTTTCCGCTCGGCGGCTTCAGGCGGCAGATAAACCAAGCCGGCGCCGTACTGGCCCTCGGCGGGGAGATCAATGCGGCTTTGCGCGCACACCTTTTGCATAAAGGCATGAGGCATCTGGATCAGAATGCCCGCGCCATCGCCGGTGTTGACTTCGCAGCCACAAGCGCCGCGGTGATCGAGGTTCAAAAGAACGGTCAGCGCCTGGGTGATGATTTCGTGGGACTTCTTCCCTTTGACATTGACGACAAAACCGACGCCGCAAGCATCATGTTCGAACTGCGGGTCGTAGAGGCCCTGCTTGGGAGGCAGTCCGTTCGTTTTCATTTGCTGGTTTTTCTGGCTCTGACTTTCTGAGTGCATTGTTTACAATCCGGCCTAACCAATACCGAAAATAAAATTTTGTTATTCTTTGCAGAAAATTTTGCCGACTGCAATAGTTAGATTCAAAAATCTTCATGCCTGCCCTGATCGGTCAAGAGCCGGTCACTTAATGGAAGCGGCAAAACCGACGCTCCGCACGTCTCTATCAAGCACTGTCAGCCAGTTCTGGATTTTTGCCAGTGGAAGCTTTTACGTGCCAGCCAAGGCGTAACTATCGGTCGGAGCCATCAGTTCGCCGGATGCGAAATTCGGTGGCGCGCGCCCAGTGGGCGGAGTCGGCGGGGCCTTGGTAGAATTGCAGGCTGATGCGGGCTTTGACGTTGGCGGGCTGGGGCAGATCACATTCGCCAGCAACACGCCATTCAGCGGTGTCCGAGGTGCGGAACCGTCCGCGGATGTGGTTGCCCTTGACGGAGAGTCGCAGGCGAACGGCATCAGATTTTATCGGGACGATTGCCAACGTGCGCGTTTTGTCCTCTGCTTCACGCCCCATCACGACACTGATTTTGCCGTCCACCAACTCGCGGCCAATCTTCACCATGTGGCTGTCGTCAAAATACCAGACCAGATCGGCCTGTTCATATTGGTTGGTGGGATGGGTTTCAAAGGTGACAGAAACTTCGATTTCATCCTGCGAAGCGTCCGGCGCGGGACGGACGAGGAGATTGCGGGCATCGTTGGCCGGGCCCCACATGTTGCCCGGCTCGATGTGAACCTTGAGTCCACGGCTGGACACCCGCCACTCGCCGGGATGCTCGCGCACCCATGACCAACCTTCGCCAAGCTGGCCTGCGAAGTCGTCGCGAAACAGGATTTCATCCGCGCGCGAAGTTGCGGCGAGCAGGCAGAATAGGAAAACTGTCTTCAACCGGGCAATTTTCATCTCAGGATTTTTGGATGTTAAAGCGGAACAGTTGCGCGCCATGCGCGGGCAGATCGAGATGCAGCCCGTGAGTTTCCAAATCTTCGCCATGTCGCTGATAGGTCTCCCGGCCGAGCTGGTTGAGCATTTCCCAATCATGCGCGGCAAGTTCCTTGATGTCGAGCCGCACCTGGCACTGGCTGGGATGGACGGCCAGATTAACAACGACGAGGTCAAATTCCAGCGGGGCTTTTTGCCATTGGACGACGATGAAATTTTTTGCGCTTGAATTGTCCGGCCAACTTTGAGGCGAAAGCAAGCGCCAGTCGCCGCGGCCAACGGAGGAATCTTTGAGCGCGGCAAGCAATGACTCGTAGAGCGTCGAAATTTCCGCATCGGCGGGTTCATCGGGCCAGCGTCCCAGATGGACCGGAGCCTGAAGTCGCGCACCGTGAAGCTGGCCTTCGTGCAACAAGCGCATTCCGGGCAGGCCGAGAATCAGCAATGCCGCCATGCGATGTTCAGCATGGGAAAGCTTGGAGACAACGCGGGGTTCGTCATGGTTTTCCAAGAAATGTGCGCTGGCCGCAACATGACCTGGCGCGGCCAGCAACTCCTTTTGCAGGCCGACGTGGTCGCGATCCATCAAACGGTCATAAACGGGCTTGCCGTAAGTGTAGTCGAATCCAAGCGATTGCAGGCGCGGCTCCAAACCCCAGTAAACCTCTGCTAGAAATATGAACTCCGGGCAATCCTGTTTTACCGCCTGAATTGCTTCGGCCCAGAACTCGGACGCGATAGCCTTGGTCGGCTCGGGCAGGTGCGCCCAAGTTTTGGCGAATACGTCGTTGAGCAACAGCATGGCCATATCGCATCGCACGCCATCGCATCGGCGGGCGATTGTACGCAGGAGTTCAATCATGGCGGCACGGGTTTCGGGGCGGCGATAATTGACCTGCGCGGTGTCGGGCCACGGCGGGAAATGCGGATCTCTCCCGTGAGCAAGCCAGCGCAGCCCGGCAGCGGTTTTTTGCGGAAAAGTACCCGGCGCTTCGAATGGGCTATGCATGAACAATCCGGGTCGCTCGATGATCCACGGATGGTCCAGTCCGACGTGATTTGGCACGAAATCCAACAGCAGTTTCATTCCATGAGCATTGAGCCGGTGACGGAAAATATTGAGCCCTTCGTCACCGCCCAATGCGGCGGGAACTGCGTAATCTGCGATGGCGTAGGGCGACCCGGGAACATCGTGTTTGCTCCAGCCGGGGAGGATTTTGGTGAAGGTGTTTCGCAGTTCGGCGCTCTCCATTGCCAGCGCCCGGCTGCGCGGGCCGGTGGTCCAAACTCCCATGGCCCAAACATGGGTGAAGCCGAGGTTTTGCCAGCGCGCGAATTCGTCGTCAGGAACATTGCCGAGCGTGACCGCCCTGCCCTGCTCGCCGGAGAGGCGGCGCAACCAACAGCGCGTGTTGACTTCGTAGAGCAGCGGATGCGTCATGCAATGCTTTTTCAAGAGCCTTGAAAAGGCTTAACATCGGCAGAGAAATGACGCAAGGAGAAGCGCCCGGCTGCGTCTTAACAGAAGTTGCAGCCCGCGAGGCTTGCATCGAAGCAAAAGTTCGCTGATGCAATTCAGGCGTGGGCTGCATTCGCGCGGAATTCAATTTTTCCGCGCGAATGAAGGCATTGGCTCAATGGGCAGGTACCAAACCGACACCGCCACCGACGCCAAGCGGATTGCCGCGGCCAACGCTGCCATTGGGTCCCTCGGGCAGTTCCTCGGAAGGAAGGGGAGCGTTATCGTCCGAGCTGTTACCATAACCGGTTTCGTTATAATCGCCCGGTGCGCCGGTGTTGTGGCGGTCAGTGGCGCAACCGGCAAGCAAGGCAGCCGCGCTCGCCAAGATCAGCAGGTGTTTTACGATTTTCATTTGATTGTCCTTTTTTAGTCCAACGTTATTGGCCGTATAGGTCGTAAAGGGACGATTTTCTGACTGAATTGATCGTGCGTATCCTTTGCGTCCCTTTGTATCCACCTTCAATCTGCTTGGGACATGCCAAGTTTTGCGCCGACCCGCAGCATTTTCGTCATCAACGAGTTATGATTTTTGCCTCCTGGGACCACTCCTATTTGCCATGCGATCTGCAAGGCCTGTTCAAACTTAATGCCGCAGATTGCATGAGGCAAGTGGGCGGGTGATGAATAAATGCGAGCATGCGCGAACGAGCGCGGGCATCTTCAATACGGTCAATATGGATATGGCCGGGCCACGCCGCCGGGGCCCAAGCCAAAGGGATTGCCGGGGCCAATGGAACCGTTGGGGCCTTGCAATCGGCGGGGAGGGTTTTGAGCGTTGTCATAAGGACCGGCGGCGGTCCCGGTTTCGCGCTCGTTGCCCGTGCCGCCCGTGTTGTCCCGGTCGGTGGCGCAACCCGCCAGCAAAACGACCGCGCTTGCAATCATTAGAATACGTTTTACAATTTTCATTCGATCAACTTTCTAATCACGTTCGCTGGTTATCGGTTCATCATTCCAAGGTACAAGTTACTCCATGGACGGGTGTTTGCCAGCGGGGTGTGCCCAACGGAGCTGATACCTCGGATTCCATTAGACGAGGGGGTAACAGGTTACCTGCTGGACAAGATTGTAAGAAGTGGTAAGGCGGCACTTTGCCACGAAAGGGCGTGGCAAAGTCATGAATCCAAATTAAACGAGCTTGCGCCAGGCGGCGGGATGAATTCGCCATGCGGTAAGGACGGGTTTGGTTACCGTTCCGTGTTGCCAGGTCCCAAGCCGAAGGGGTTCCCACGGCCAATGGAGCCATTCTGGCCTTGGGGCAACGGGGCGGGCGCGCTTTCAAAGTCATTGTCCCGGCTGGCAGCAGTCCCAACTTCGCGCTGGTCGCCCATGGCGCCGGTGTTGTCATGGTTAGTTGCGCAACCTGCCAGCAAAAGGGCCGCACTTGCAAACATCAAAATGCCTTTAACAGTTTTCATTCGATTAGCTTTCTGTTCGAGTTAAGTCGTTGTTGAATTTCCGTTTCAAGGCATACCTTAGTTGAAGCGCTTGCCCACAACAGCGGGGGGTA
>JAQGPB010000352.1 GCA_028293265.1 Pedosphaera sp.
CGCTCACGGTGGCGTTTCTGGCGGTAATTTTTTCACCGCGAATGCAGTTGCGCGAGACAGTCGCCCTGGCACTGTTCAGCGCCGCGAGCCTGACCGATTATTTCGACGGCAAGATTGCGCGGCGGGACAAGCTGATCACGAACTTCGGAATTCTGATGGACCCGCTGGCGGACAAAATCCTGGTCTGTTCGGCGTTCATCGCATTCGTCGGGCTGAACTGGATGGCCGCGTGGATGGTGGTGATCATTGTGGCGCGCGAACTTGCCATCACCGGCTTGCGGCTGCTGGCGGCATCGAAGAATGTGGTGCTCGCGGCGGAAGGTTTTGGCAAGCACAAGACCATCTCGCAAATCGTGGCGATCATCGCGATCCTCGTTTTTCACAGTTACCAGGAATGGGGCGCGGTCGGACGGGCGGTCTTCGGGTTCGACCTGTTCGGGCGGCCATGGGCCGCGTGGTTCACGCCGCTGTCCATCTGGGTGGCGGTCGCGCTGACATTTATATCCGGCGGGCTTTATCTGTGGCGGAACCGGCAACTCTATTTGCAGGATTTGTGATTACCATCAAAACCAAACGGGGCGGACGGGTGAATTTTTTTCGCTTTCACTCGCTGTCGCTGGTCACCCTGGGAATTTTGCTGCTGTGGACCGTGCTCTATGTCTTGTCAGACCCCAGCAAGCACTTGGGCGCGTTTTTTGGCAACGCCATCGCCGACTGGTCCGGGTCGCTGGTCCTCATCATTGCCACGAAATATTTTTTTGAAAAAGGTTCGGAGGAAAGCCGGCCATTGAAGGGGCCGTTCAAAAACACCATCCGCTATTTCCTGCGCGCGCATTCGTTGAGCATTTTCCTGGTCATCACGGGGCTGGGCTGGCTGTGGCTGTATGTGCGGATGGATGCAAATTCCAAGTGGGGCCAGGTGGTGGGCAACATTGTTTCCGAATGGCTGCAGGCGCTCGGCCTGGTGCTGTTGACGAAGCGGCTGCTGGAACGGGGATCGAAGGAAAGCAAGAAATGCTGAACCAGTGCGGAATCGCGAGAACATCGAATTCACAACATTCCCGGTTTGATCCACCGGATTTTTCATTTCCGGCGGTGACCGTGGGGCGGCAAGCCTTGGGAAATCGGAGCTTAGACCCCATCGTTCCGCCAGACGATACGCGGATAGATTGAATTGTTGGGAAGGGATTGACCGTGATTGCAAGCGCCAAACCACATTGATGATTTCCATTTGACTGTCCGGCCGACCCTGAAGCCCAAGATAGCATAAGCAATCCTTAACCTGAAGGGGAAAACATGTTGCGAAGCGTCAAACAACTTTACGGCTACACCCTCGGCGCGCTGGATGGCGAAATCGGCCGGGTGAAGGGGTTTTATTTTGATGACAAGGATTGGGTGGTCCGCTACCTGGTCGCCGACACCGGATCGTGGATGCCCGGGCACAAGGTGCTGATTTCGCCTTATGCGCTCGGGAGCATTTATCCCGGCGGCAGAATACTCCAGGTGCGCTTGACGCAGGAAAAAGTGGAATCAAGCCCCTCCATCGAAACCGGGCTGCCCGTGGCGCGACAGCATGAAGCGGCCTATTACCGCTATCATAACTGGCCGGCCTACTGGGAAGGTCCCGGCTTGTGGGGCCACAGCCAGGTGCCCGCTGTGCCGCCCCATTACGAATCTGATGCGAATGCGGAAGGACCATCGGCGGGGGAAATGAAGGAGCCGGACTCCCGGTTGCGAAGCACTTTGGAGGTGACGGGTTACGGTGTTCAAGCCGCCGACGGCGAAATCGGGCATGTGGAGGATTTCCTGATTGAGGATCGGAATTGGGCGATCAAATCATTGGTGATCGCCACCGGTCATTGGTGGTCGGGCAAGAATGTGCTGGTGTCGCGCAAATCCATCGAGCGGGTGAGCTGGGCGGATGCGGAGGTGGTGCTGAATTTGACGAAGGCCGCCCTGATGGAGGATCCCGAATATGAACATGCGGCGCCGGGCTCCGGCGACCAGGGTCCGCGGCTGTTCTGGCATTCATGAATTATATTTTGCAAAATATTTTGAATCCAAACGGGCGCGATGGTGTCTCTATTGATGGAACGAACCGCGTGAACGTGAGTAGCGGGTTGCCATTTCAGCGACCCGTCCGTAGAACGCAAATATCCTGTCAATGCACACTGCCAGTGGGCTCCGCCTGTACGTGGGGGCCCTCCTCTTTTTAATTATGAAGCAAAACATCGAACATCGAAATGGGCACATTCGGAGTTCGATGTTGGTTGTTCGATGTTTCTTAAGCCGGAACCATGCTGTTGAAACCGATTATAAATGCAGATGGACATAGAGCGGAAGCGAGGCTTGGGCATTTTCTTCGGTTCTGACACGCCATCGTTTGGTGAGAGAATGGGGATGCTGCATCCTCGCAAGGGACTGCTCGGGCGGGGCGCCCTCGTATGCGCCCGAGGCGGGCGCGCTCCCCCAACTCCTACTGCATGGATTCGGCTTAGCGGCGGGGACGAAACAGCACGACTTTTTTATCCGTGCCTTCTACCTCGACGCTGTGGGTCTCGATGTCCGGGTCGTCCTTGATGGCGTTGTGGACGATGCGGCGGTCGAAGGCGCTCCAGGGTTACAGTTCGACCACATCGCCCCAGCGGCGGACTTTTTCGGCGGCGTCCTTGGCTTTTTTGACGAGCGCATCGCGGGCTTGGGCGCGGTAGCCGCTTACATCCACCATCACCTTGGGACAGCTTTGGTCCTGTTGGAAAAGCAAACGGTTGGTGATGTATTGCAAATCAGAAAGCGTCTGGCCTTGGCGGCCAATCAGGCGGCCGGAATCCTCCGTCTTCACATCCAGCAAAAAACCATCCTCCAGCGGCTGCTCCTCGACGGTGGCTTCGAAGCCGAGCAGTTCGAGCATTTTTTCCAGGGTTGCTTTGGGTTGCGCGGACATAATTCAGTTCCGTTTGATTGGTTCAATTTTGAACAACGCGGCCAGCCGGTCAATCACTTCTTTTTCTTCTGCGGCGGCGTCGGAGTTGTTGGTTTGGCCGTTTCCGTCAGGACAGGATCTTTCTGCATCCGGGTCAGCTTGGTCTGCACGATGGTGAGCATATTGTTCACCGTCCAGTAAAGCGCCAGTCCCGACGAGAGGTTGTACATGAACAAAAGCATCATCAGGGGCATATATTTCATCATCTTTTGCTGCCCGGGATCCATGCTGGGCGACATCGGCGCGAGCTGCCCCTGCACCAGCAACGTGATCCCCATGATGAGCGGCATCGGGTTGATCGGAAAAAAGGCGTCGGAAAATCCGAGGAAATGGAATGGCAGAAACAGGGAAAAGACGGTGTCCGGTTTGGACAAATCTCCGATCCACAGGAAGGGCGCGCCGCGCAATTCGATGGCGGTGCGCAGCATTCCGTAAAATCCAATGAATACCGGTATCTGGATGAGCATTGGCAGGCAGCCGCTCAGGGGATTGACCTTGTTCTTTTTGTAGAACTCCCATTGCTTGGCGGTGAATTTTTGCGGGTCGTCCTTGTATTTTTCCTGCAAGGCCTTGAGTTGCGGCTGGAGGGCCTGCATCCGTTTGGCGGAACGGGTGCTCGCCTGGGTGAGCGGCCAAAAGACAAGTTTGATGAA
>JAQGPB010000431.1 GCA_028293265.1 Pedosphaera sp.
CGCAACATTTCAATTGAGCCGAAGAAACTCAGTGAGAGGGACGCGTTGGAACAAGGCGAAGACGTTCTGGTTTTTTGACGTTGCTGCGGGTCGCAGACCCGCGCTCTGCTGAAGTGGCAACCGTTGATAATTCTTCAATTCTTTTTGTTTTATCAAAGACTTGATGCCGATGAACGATGGGGAACTTTGCGCGCGGCATTTTGAAACTCGCCAACCGGTGCGGTTGCGCTGGCGGAACGGAGTCATCACACATGTGGAGCCCGCGGAGGCTTCGGCGATTGAAGACGCGTGGCTTGCGCCAGGGTTGGTGGATTTGCAGATCAACGGTTTTGGCGGAATTGATTTTCAACAGGATGCTTTAAGCGTTGCTGATCTGCTCAATGCGGCGCGGGGGCTGCGGGCGGCGGGCTGCACGCGATTTTTGCTCACGTTGATCACCGATGAATGGTCGAAACTCACGGCGCGATTGCGGCATTTGAGGGGCTTGCGTTCGCAATCGGCGGAGTTGCAGGCGGCCATTGCGGGCTGGCATGTCGAAGGGCCTTTTCTTTCGGCGGAACCGGGATTTCATGGCGCGCATAATCCGGCGCTGATGCTTGACCCCACACCGGCGCATATTCGCGAATTGCGCGACATCACCGGCACTTACCCATTGCTGCTGACGATGGCGCCCGAACGCGCGGGGGCGTTGGGGGCGATTGCGCTGGCGGTTTCACTGGGAATCAAGGTCAGCCTGGGACACACGAATGCTTCGGCGGAAATTTTGCGTGGGGCGGTGCGGGCGGGGGCGACGGGCTTTACGCATCTGGGCAATGGCTGCCCGCGCGAACTGGACCGGCATGATAATATTTTGTGGCGTGTATTTGAAACGCCGGGGCTGATGGTGAGTTTGATTCCCGACCGCATCCATGTGTCCGATGCGTTGTTCCGGTTGGTGCATCGGGTGCTGAAACCGGAATCAATTTATTACACGAGCGACGCCATGGCGGCAGCGGGAGCCGGGCCGGGGAATTATCGGTTGGGCGCGTTGGAAGTGGAGGTGGGCACGGACCAAATTGTGCGGCAACCGGGCCGGAGCAATTTTGCCGGGTCGGCGTTGCGTCCCTGCGACGGGGTTTTCCGCGCGGCGCAGATGTTGGGGTGTCCGTGGCAGGAGGTGTGGGGGCGGTTTTCGCAAGCCCCCGCGCGAATGATGGGTTTGCCCGGCGGTCTCGAAGCGGGCCAGCCGGCAAATTTCTGTCTGCTCACGTTTGATAAAAAAAATGATTTGAGTAAATTGAAAGTCGTTGATTGAAAACGTGGAGATTGCAAGTTTAAATGTTGCTCTCGACCACGCAATTCGCGTCCCCCCTTGCACGGGGTGCCGTAGAACGACGAGGTCGGAAAAACGTAACATGATTGTGACATTACCGGCGCGAGACTGTCACATTTGTCATTTAAGATGGGTCTAGCTCAGCCTAGAACAAACTAACAGATACAACCTAAAAACTTGAACCAGATGATAAAAGGAAAACGACGCAACCAATGGATTCTCGGCGGCGCAGGCTTGTTGGCCGCCGCGGCGATGGCGAACACGGCCCACGCGCAATCGTCCGACCGGCTTTTGGACGCCTTGATCAAGAAAGGCATCCTGACCTCGGATGAGGCGCAGCAGATCAAGTCCGAGGAAACCACCAATACCCTGGCCGCCTCGAAATTCAAAATCAGCAACGGCATCAAAAGCATGGAGTTGTTCGGCGATCTGCGTTTTCGCTACGAGTATCGCGGCGCCGAAGCGCCCAATGCCGAGAAGTTGGTGCGGGAACGCTACCGTTATGCGGTGCGGATCGGCATTCGCGGGGATTTGCTGGATAATTTCTATTACGGCCTCCGGCTCGAAACCTCCACGACGAATCCGCGCTCAAGCTGGGTCACGTTCGGCGACTCGACCGCCGGTCCGTCCAATCAAGGCCCGTTCAGCAAAAACAGCGCCGCCATCGCCATCGGCCAGGTTTATGCGGGCTGGCGGCCGGAAAAATGGCTGGACATCACCGTGGGCAAGATGCCCAACCCGATCTACACCACCCCGATGGTCTGGGACCCCGACCTCAATCCTGAAGGCGCAGCGGAACGTTTCAAGTACCCGGTGGGCAAGGCGAACCTTTTCGCCACCTTTGGCCAATTTTTGTATCAGGACACCGACCCGGATCATCCCGCTCCGGGCATTCTTGGCACCGGAAATAACACGAGCGATGCTTTCATGCTGGTGTGGCAGTTCGGCGCGGATTACCAGTTCCGAGACCGCATGTCGGCCAAAATGGCCCCCACATTCTACAATTACACCGGCCATGGGCAGAACGGCAAAGCCGCCGGCTTTACCGGGCCATTCGTCGGCCAAGGCTCGGCGGCAGACTCGAATGGCTTCGTCAGCGGGACTGGTTTCGGCGTCAATCAAACGGGCATCAATGACCTGTTAATATTCGAACTTCCCGCCGAGTTCAATTTCCCCGTCGGCCGGCTCAGCGGCAAGGTGTTTGGGGATTTTGCCTATAATTTCCAGGGCGATCGCCGGGCCGCCGCCGCCGCCAATGCCGTCGCGGGCACTGCCTTCGCCTTCCCAAAACAAACCGGGGAGGACAAGGCTTATCAAGTCGGTTTCGCCATCGGCAACACCCCGGGCCTGGCCCCCGCCGCCGTCAAAAAGGGCTCTTGGGAAGCCCGGGCCTACTGGCAGCATACGGAACAATACTCGGTGGATGTGAACCTCATTGACTCGGACTACTTTGAAGGCCGCGCCAATCTGGAGGGCATTTACTCCTCCTTCAGCTACAACTTTTCCGACAACATCAGCGGAGCCGTCCGCTATGGTTACGCGAACCGCATCAACAAAGCCCTCGGCACCGGCGGCAGCAACGCGGATCTTCCCCAAATCAATCCGATCAACAATTACCAGATTCTGCAACTGGACCTGGTTTATAAATTCTGAGCGGGAATGATGCGGTAACTAACCACGGATGGATCGGGGTGGCTTTGGGAGTTGGTGCGGCGTGGTGGCAGTCTCCGGCGGTGGAAAAAGCGGCAGAGGACTGCCGCACTCCAAGACGCTCGCGCGACCAAGAAGCCCGCTCGAACCTCAGTGGGTCTTGGTCAAGCCCGTCGCTCTTTGACCGCGCGCAAAATATCGGCCACGACTTCGGCCTTCGGCTTTGCGCCGAGGTTGCCTTTGCCGTGGATGCGGACGGAGACGTTGCCGGCTTCGAGGTCGCGGCCGCCGATGACGAGCATGGTGTGGACTTTCGATTCCTCGGCCTGGGCGATTTTGGCCTTGATGGGGTCGGTGCGGTAATCGCCTTCGGCGCGAACCATTTCGGCGCGGAGTTCGGCCACGATGCCCTTGGCGTAATTCACGAGCGCGGGGTCGTCGCCGAGGGTGAGGACGCGCACCTGTTCGGGCGCGAGCCAGAGCGGGAAATTGCCGGCGTAATGCTCGATGAGAAAACCGATGAACCGCTCGTGCGTGCCGAGCGGCGCGCGATGGATGCAGAGCGGGGTTTTCTCGGTGTTGTCGCGGTCTTTATAGACGAGGCCGAATTTGGCGGGCACGGCGAAATCCACCTGGTTGGTCGCGAGGGTGAATTCGCGGCCGATGACGCTCCAGACTTGCACGTCAATCTTGGGGCCGTAGAACGCGCCTTCATTCGGCACTTCCACGTAATCAATCTTCGAATCAATCAGGACTTTGCGGACCATATCCTCGGTCTGCTTCCACAGCTCCGGTTCATTGACATATTTCTTGCCCAATCCCTCGGCGCTGTGCGTGCTGAAACGCATCCGGTATTTCTCGATGCCGAAAATCTTGAAATATTTCAGATACATTTCATTCACCGCGTTGAACTCCTCGGCAAACTGCTCCGTGGTGCAATAAATATGCGCGTCGTTCATGTTCAACGACCGCACGCGCATGAGACCGAACAACTCACCGGATTGTTCGTAACGATAGCAGGTGCCATATTCCGCCAGCCGCAACGGCAAATCCCGATAACTGCGCGGCTCCGCCGCAAAGATGCGGTGGTGATGCGGGCAGTTCATGGCTTTGAGGTAGTAACGGTCACCTAAATCACCGATTTCCGCCAACAGTTCACGAAGCCCCGCATCCAGTCTTGCGGACTCTTCCGCACTTCCAGCAACAGAAAATTCATCGGATTTTT
>JAQGPB010000450.1 GCA_028293265.1 Pedosphaera sp.
CAGTTGCTGGGACTGCTGGTGGCTTTCATCGGGGAAAAGTTGACGATGCAGATCGTTTGCGGGATCTGGCCGAAAGTCCTGCTCAACATTTTGGATTTGGACAATGGGAACAACAATGAAAACAAAAAATAAAGGCACTGGTCCTAAGGGGAACAAACAAGCCGGGCAAAAACCGGGGAAGGTCAGGATAGACCAAATTCCATCCGGGGTGCGCGGCCTCGACGAAATTCTGGGCGGCGGCTTTCCCGAATACTCCTTCAACATCATCGCGGGGACGCCCGGCTGCGGGAAAACCACGCTTGCGCATCAAATCGCCTTTGCCAACGGGACGCCGAAAAAGCCCGCGCTCTATTTCACCGTGCTCGGGGAACCCGCGCTGAAAATGCTGCGCTATCAGCAACAATATTCCTTCTTTGACGAATCGAAGGTCGGGCAGGCCGTCCGCTTCGTCAATCTGGCGGACGTGGTGCTGGAGAAGGATTTGAACGCGGTTTACGAGGAGATCATCGGGCAGGTCAAGGCGCTCAAGCCGGGCATTGTGATTGTGGATTCCTTCCGCACGGTGGTGCGACGGGAGGCTGCGGGCAACGACGGCTTCGAGATGCAAGCTTTCGTCCAGCGTTTGGCACAGTTCCTGACCTGCTGGCAGGCGACGACGTTTCTGGTGGGGGAATATGCCGAGGCGGAGATCCGCGACAATCCGATCTTCACCGTGGCCGACGGCCTGATCTGGCTCTGGCAGGTGGCGGAGAGAAACTCCGTGGTGCGGAAGCTGCAAATCATGAAACTGCGCGGCCAGTACTCGGTGCCGGGATTGCACACGCTCCGCATCGACGACGGCGGAATCCAGGCATACTCGCGCACGCTCGGGTTGACCGGACACAAAATGAACATTGGACCGCGCCGGCTGCTTTCCACCGGCATACCTGAGCTGGACAAGATGATGGGAGGGGGAGTTCCCGAAGGCGACAGTCTCCTGGTGGCTGGTCCGTCCGGCACCGGCAAATCGGCGCTGGCGACGCAATTTATCGCCCAAGGGTTGAGGCAGGGGGAACCGGGAATCATGGCGATCTTCGAGGAGCGTCCCAACGGATACACGCAACGCGCCGACAGCATTGGCTTGAATTTAAAAACTCCGCAGGCCACCGGAAAGCTCGAAATTCTTTACCTGCGGCCGCTTGACCTTTCGGTGGATGAAACGATGCAGGAAATTCTCGATGCCATCGAAAGGGTGGGGGCCAAACGGCTGGTGATTGATTCGCTGGTCGGTTTTGAAATGGCGCTGGCGCCAGGGTTTCGGGCGGACTTTCGCGAGTCGCTCTACCGGATGATCGGGGCGTTGACCGGAGCGGGCATCACGATCCTGAGCACCGTCGAGGTGGAGGATACTTTTACCGGGCTGGCGTTCAGCCACTATGCCATTTCGTTTCTTACCGATGACATCATCCGGCTGCGTTATGTGGAGATTGACGGCCAGCTCCGGAAGGTGATCGTGGTCATCAAGATGCGCGGCGGCAACCACAGCAAGGACATCCGCGAATATGTGATCACCGACAAAGGTGTCGTGGTCATCCAGCCGCGGCGCACTGACTATCAGGGTTTGATCACCGGAATCCCGCAGCAAACCGGGCCGCGTCATGCGCAGGAAAAAGAAGCGGCGCCGGAACCAAAACAAAAAATGTAAAAAAAACCATATGGGAGCCAAAACTACGCCAACAGCGAGCCACAAGCCAGCCGGACCGTCGGAAATCTACCTCGCGATGAACGAGGCCCTGCTGCTCGGATCCGTGCGCCAGCATCAGCTTACCAAGGCGGCGGAGGGGTTGAACGCACAACTGCTGCTGGAAATAGCGGAGCGCGTCAAGGCCGAGGAGTCTTTGCGGGTGAGCGAAGGGCGCTTCCGGGCGCTGGTGATGACCGGCTCGGCTGTGGTTTATCGAATGAGCCCGGATTGGAGCGAAATGCGCCAACTCGATGGCCGGAATTTTATCGCGGACAGGACCAAACCAAGCGGCGGCTGGCTTCAGGAATACATTTGCGAGGCAGACCAATCCAAGGTGAAGGCGGCCATCAACGAGGCTGTCCGCACCAAGGCGCCCTTTGAATTGGAACACCGGGTCCGGCGCGCGGACGGAACGGTGGGCTGGACACACTCACACGCTGTCCCCATCCGTGATACGGAGGGGGAAATCGTCGAATGGTTCGGCACCGCGAGCGATATAACCGAGCGGAGGAGGGCCGCGGAGGAAATCAGCCAATTGAACTTGCAGCTGGAGCAACGGGTCATTGAACGCACGGCGCAACTGCAAGGCGCGAACGACGAGCTGGACGCATTCAGTTATTCCGTGTCCCATGATTTACGCGCGCCGCTGCGCCATGTGATGGGCTATGCCGAACTGTTGCAAAAGGACGACGGGCCGCAACTTTCCGAAAAGGGCATCCGCCACCTTGGGGCGATTTGTGAGGCAGGGCAAAAAATGGCAAATTTGATTGACGATCTGCTGGCCTTTGCGCGCATCGGAAAATCCGAGTTGAAAAAATCCCCGGTCAACCTCAACCAACTGGTCCGGGAGGTATTGGCTGACGGTGAACTGGACACGAAAGAGCGGGATGTCGTCTGGGAGATACTCCCGCTCCCGACGGTGCTGGCCGATCGGGCGCTTTTACGCCAGGTGCTGGTCAACCTGATCTCCAATGCCATAAAATTCACCAGCGAACGCCCCCGGGCAGAAATTAAAATTGGCTGCGCCCCGGAGGGGGATACGGAAACGGTGATTTTCGTCTGCGACAACGGCGCGGGTTTCAACCAGCTTTACGGGGATAAACTGTTCGAGGTGTTCCAGCGGCTGCATAGCGAGAGCGAGTTTGAAGGCACGGGCATCGGCCTGGCAAACGTCCGGCGCATCATTCAGCGCCACGGCGGCCGGACGTGGGCGGAAGGGGTGATGGGAGCCGGCGCGACATTTTATTTTTCAATTCCAAAATAGTCCCCCATCAAAATCCAAATGATAGCTGACAACGGAAATCTAAAAAAAATCCTCCTGGTCGAAGATGACCGGCGGGATGTGGAGCTGTCGCTGAGGGCGTTGGAGAAGCTGCATCTGTCGGACCGGGTGGTGGTGGCCCGCGATGGCGAGGAGGCGCTGGACTATCTTTTCTTCCGGGGAGAATTCAAAAACCGGCCCGGGGGCGATCCGGTTGTGGTGTTGCTCGACAACAAGATGCCAAAGATCGGCGGGCTGGAAGTGTTGAAAATCATCAGGGCGGATGAGCATTTGCAAATGCTCCCCGTCGTGGTGTTCAGTTCCTCGCGTGAAAAGAATGATCTGCTCAAATTTTACAAACACGGCGTCAACGCCTACGTGATGAAGCCATTGGACTTTACAGAGTTCGTGAATGCGATTCAACAGCTTGGCACTTTTTGGGCGACCGTCAATGAGCCTCCCCCTGTGACACCCGGGGAGGCAGACGGAGTTCGGAATCCTGGCGCGGTTCCGCTCGAAAAAGCAGCAGATAGAATTCTCGCTCCAAGCACTGCCTCTTTAGAATGATCCTTGATCCGTTTCCGAGCGGGTTGGGTTTTCGGACGATTGTCAGAAAATGCCTGGATTAAGGAGTCAAAAGTTTGATTCCCTGAAAGTTCACCGTTTTCCAGAGCATACGGCGGTAAGAAGTCATGCAAGAGCGCCATGAATGATGCCCCTGCCATTGTTCAAAGGCATTATTCCGAACGAGCGGCACGGCATCCCTTCCGGCACTCTCCATGAACCTCGGAGGTGGCGGAAGTTCGAAATGATTGAAACTACGAGGATTATGTGTCGAGGTGCGCAGAGGTCTGCCCCTCTCCCCGGCCCTCCACTCCCATTTAGTTAAGGAATAAGCAGCCCCTATTCATGAACCCGGAAACATCGAACATCGAACATCGAACATCGAACATCGAAAGAGGGAAAGAAGGCTCGCGGGGACGCTCGCCCGACCGATGTCGCCCACCGTAGCCGGTTCAATAATAAGGGTTTGGAGGTTATTGAATTTTTTTTGTAACATTTTCTGGGTTTTGCTTAGGAGCAGGGTATATGAGTGAAGCAGAAGCGAATAATCCTAACATGCCGGAAAAATGTCCCAACTGCGGTGCGCCGCTGCCGTCAGGCGTGCTGGCGGGGCTTTGCCCTGCCTGCCTGCTGAAGCAGGGCGCCGCCCAAGATACCAACGTCAATGTGCCGCCGGAAACGACGCCGTTTCAGCCGCCGAGCATCGCGGAGGTGGCGCGGATGTTTCCGCAGCTCGAAATCCTCGATTTCATCGGCAAGGGCGGGATGGGCGCGGTCTATAAGGCGCGCCAGCCGGGGCTGGATCGCATCGTGGCGCTGAAGATTCTGCCGCCACAGACGGCGAGCGGCCCGGGCTTCATCGAGCGGTTCAATCGCGAGGCGCGCGCGCTGGCCCGGCTGACGCATCCGAACATCGTAACGGTCCATGAATTCGGCCAGGTGAACGGGCTGCCCTTTTTCATCATGGAGTTCGTGGACGGGCTGAACCTGCGCCAGTTGGAGCGGGCGGGCCAGCTTTCGCCGCGCGAGGCGTTGCAGATTGTGCCGCAGATTTGCGAGGCGCTTCAGTTCGCGCACGACGAGGGGATCGTCCATCGCGACATCAAGCCGGAAAACATTTTGGTGGACAAAAAGGGCCGGGTGAAGATTGCCGATTTTGGCATCGCAAAAATCATGGGCGCGGTGCAGGACGTTTCGCTTACGGAAACGAAGGGGGCCATCGGCACGCCGCATTACATGGCGCCGGAGCAGTTGGAGAAGCCGACGACGGTGGATCATCGCGCGGACATTTTTTCTTTGGGGGTGGTGTTCTACGAAATGTTGACCGGGGAGTTGCCGCTGGGGAAATTCGCCCCGCCGTCGTCCCGCAGGGTGGAGGTGGACGTGCGGCTGGATGATGTGGTGCTCCGGGCCCTGGAGAAAGACCCGGAGCGCCGCTACCAGCAGATCAGGCAGGTCAAGACCGCCGTGGACACCATCGGCAGCACCGCCGCTCCCCCTCCATCAGCAACGGGCGAAGCGCTGGCCCGCGAAATCCTGGCCAAAGATTACACGGTGGACATCCGCAGTTGTGTGCGCCGCGCCTGGGGGCTGGTGCGAAGCCATTTCTGGCCGTTGGTCGGCATCACCGCGCTCATCATGGGACTGCTGGCGGTCGCCAATTCTGCTGGAGAAGCTTTCGGGGCAAGATCGGCGCGTGGCGGCATTTCGATTGGGACTTCGGTCGTGATGCTGCTCATCTATGGTCCATTGATGGGCGGATTGTCCCTATATTATCTCAAGACCATCCGGGGTGAGCCGAGGACCATTGAGACTGCTTTTTCCGGTTTCAGCAGCCGGTTTCTCCATCTCTTTCTCGCGGGATTTGTCATGTGGGTGCTGACCATCCTGGGATTTGTCTGCTTCGTGGTGCCCGGCATTTATCTCCTGGTCGCCTGGATGTTCAC
>JAQGPB010000459.1 GCA_028293265.1 Pedosphaera sp.
CCCGCGCCAAGGTGAGCCAGGCGCGCTGGATCTCCTGCTGCTCGTTTTGAAGCAGTATGTTGGCCAGGGCGGTCAAATCCTTCACCTCGCCCGGCCTGAGGACGGAGTCCAGCAGGCGCTTGCCGATCAGCTTGACCGCGCCTCCGCGCAAAGTGGCCAGGTCGAGCCCGGCACCGTCCGCCTCGGCAGCGGTGGCCTGGGTCTCGCCCAAGTCCTCGCATATCCGTTCACGGGCCAGGCTCTGGTAATAATAGCAGAGGCTGGTTTTGGAGGCAGTGATGCCGAATTCCTTCCGGGCCCGTTCCAATATTTCGGCATAGGCGAAATTTTGTTCAAAGAGCCACTCGGCAAGCGTGTCCTTCTGTTCCGGGGAGAGGCCGTGCCAGGCCGAGTCTGATCTTGGTTTGCCCATAAGCCATATCCTTCAATGTTTAGTTTTATGTTTTTTAAATTAACCATCAACCTCCATTGAAGCAGAGACCCGCCCGGAAAATGAAACCTACGGCAGGTTTGACACGTTTTTTTATTTTGATGAATCTTTGTGAAAAAAAGGCGGACGCGGGCAATGTTTACGGGCCATCCGTGCTTTCAAAAAAACATGGCTTTTTGGAGGTGAGAAAAAAACTTTTTTCCCTACACGGAAAAAGGGGCGTTTTTCTGCATTAGGTTCTCTGATTTGGAGGTGGGTGGGAGCGATGGGCGCGGGAACAAATCCGGGACATCCTGGCATTCCCATGTTGCCAGTGGTCACGGACCCGCGCTCCAGGGATTGGGCAACATGCCCTCAAGATGCGCCCGCAAAATTGGACCCTAGAAATTGACAGTTTTCAAATGGAAGCATTACTGGTATCCATTTGCATTCAAATTGCATGGCCCATTATTTCTTTCACATCGTCCGGTTTGCGCAAATATTCCTGCAACCTTATGCACAATCATACTTCTGACTTCATTTCCATGGACCGCCGTAAATTTCTCAAAACATCCGGCGTCGCGCTCGGGCTCGCGGGACTTGCGGGCAATCTTCCAGCCCACGCCGCCGAAGTTTGGCCGGCAGTTCTGGGCCATGGCCTGATTGGCCGCAATGATGTCGTCTTGTTTCAAGGCGATTCCATCACCGACATGGGCCGCAGCCGTGAAACCGCCGCCCAGCCCAACAGCCAATCCGCGCTCGGTTCCGGCTACGCCTGGCTGGCGGCGGCCGAACTTTTGGTGGACCGCCCCAAGGACGACCTGAAAGTTTTCAATCGCGGCATCAGCGGCAACAAGGTTTACCAACTCGCGGAACGCTGGCAGGCGGACTGCCTCGATTTAAAGCCGGATGTGCTGAGCATCTTGATCGGCGTAAATGACATCTGGCACAAGCTCAACGGCCAGTATCAAGGCACGGTGGAAATTTATGAACACGACTATCGCGCATTGCTGGACCGCACCTTAAAGGCGCTGCCCAAGGTGAAGCTGGTGATTTGCGAACCATTCGTGCTCCGCTGCGGCGCGGTCAGTGACAAATGGTTTCCCGAATTTGACACCTACCGCGCCGCCGCCAAACGCGTCGCCCAATCTTGCAAGGCCGTCTTCATCCCATTTCAATCCATGTTTGACGATGCCGTGCAATACGCGCCACCGGAACATTGGGCCAAGGACGGCGTGCATCCGACACCCGCAGGGGCTTCGCTCATGGCGCACAATTGGTTGAAAGCCGTCGGCGGGAAAAGATGACCGGCGGCAATTCACGGCGTACCTTTGTAATAGTCTCAGATAGCCCGTTCTTCGCTGTTTACGGTGGAATTGGTGGGCAGCCCAGCTCCGCCAGGAGCGGCCTGAACGGAGGACTCTGGTCCACAAATCCTGCTCGGTGCTGCAAGCAAGCGGGATGCGCCCTTTAAAATTTCTTCCTTGGATTTTCGCTGGCAGATTGCGTCCGGCGGCGCGATACTAAACCAAGTGAGGACGCGCAAGGGCATCGCAATCTTTTTGTTGGCGGCAATCATTGTCGCCACTAGTGCGGCCATTTTTCTCTTCGCGCCACGACAGCCGGTTTACCAGGGAAAGCCTTTGGCCTATTGGCTCCAGGGCTACGATAATCCGCAATACAAATACGGCGAAGACTGGCACAACGCCGACGAAGCCATGCATCACTCGGGAACCAACGCAATCCCGACGCTCTTGCGCCTGCTGCGCATGCAAGATTCCCGGCTGGAACTCAGGTTGCTCAAGTTCGCCCAACGCCAGCATTTTGTCCCCATCTCGCACATACCCGCCGCCGCGCGCAACTCCGAGGCGGCGCGCGGGTTTCAAGCATTGGGACCGCAAGCCAGCAACGCTGTTCCCGCTCTCGTGAAAATCTTCACCGAAACCGATTCCAAGCCTTCGCGGGATGCCGCCGCCGCCGCCCTTGGCTGGCTGGGCCCGGCCGCAAGTTCCGCCGTGCCCGCGTTGTTGCGCGGGGCGACCAATCCGGATGAAGCCGTGCGGTTCGCGGCCGTTTCAGCGCTCAACCAGATTCATGCGCGGGCCGAACTGGTAGTTCCCGCGTTGATCCAAGCTTTGCGTTCCCCGGACGCCGGGATTCGGACCGACGCGGCGTTTCTGCTCGGCAGTTACGGCGCCGAGGCCAGGCCCGCGATTCCCCTGCTCCTGCAATTGAGCAAAGGCGCCGATGTCAGCATGAGGTTCTACGCTGCATATGCCCTCAAACAAATCCAACCGCCAGATCCGGCGAAAACTCTGGCCAAAGATGGTGGCATGCGCAGATGAAACGGTTCGCATCCGGCACTGTTTAAAAAATAAAAAAACCCCGCTGTCCTTGGTAGCGGGGAAAAATTTAGGGTGCGTCAAGAGCATTGCTAAAATGACGGTGAAATGGAATAGGGTGAACGCCCCACCCGGTGGGCGCATCCGCGCACTGCCCTGGGGCTCGGGAGAGGAGGCGTCTGCTTGCCTGCGCCCGCGTTGGTTGTTTGAGACAAGCTTTCCCTCTCCATGAACCCCGTTGAGAATGAGCAACCCCTCTCCCCGGCCCTCTCCCCGGCCCTCTCCCCACTCGTTCCTCGCGGGGCGAGGGAGAAGAACTTGAGTGGCGGACGGTTCTGGGGTTCAATGCGCGAATCGTGTGTTCGGTTTCATCCCGAGATTTGACATTTTCCGGAACTGTCCTATGGTTGCGGCGTGAAACTAATTACCATTCTCCTCGCACTTGTTATGGCGCAAATCGTTTCGGCCCAGACCAAAACCTCGCTGTACGACATCCCATTGAAGGACATTGACGGCAAGGATACCTCGCTCAAGGCTTATCAGGGCAAGGTGCTCCTGATTGTGAACGTGGCTTCCAAGTGCGGTTACACGCCGCAATACGAAGGTCTGGAGGCGATTCAAAAGAAATACGCCAGCCAGGGCTTCACCGTCCTCGGTTTTCCCTGCAACGATTTTCTTTCACAGGAACCGGGCACAGCCGCGGAAATCAAGGAATTTTGTTCCAGCAAATACAATGTCACGTTTCCCCTCTTTGAAAAGCTGCACGTCAAAGGCAGCGAACAACACCCGCTCTATGCGAGCTTGACCGGCACTGATTCGCCGTTCCCGGGCAAAATCACGTGGAACTTCAACAAGTTCCTGGTCAGCCGCGACGGAAAAATAATCAAACGCTTCGACACGAAACAAAAACCGGAATCAGAACCGGTGACCAAGGAAATCGAAGCGGCGCTGGCGGCGAAGTAATCCCACAGGCCAGTTGCTGAAGCTTTGCGTTCCCTCGCTTTACCATCTGCGTTTATCTG
>JAQGPB010000468.1 GCA_028293265.1 Pedosphaera sp.
CGTGCCCTTTGGCAGCCAACCGCTGTCGCAATTGCTTGAAATTGTAAATCTCGCCATTGAACACCACCCAGACCGTCTTGTCCTCGTTGGTCATCGGCTGCGAACCGGTGCTCAGGTCAATGATGGACAACCGCAGATGACCAAGGCCGACGTTCCGGTCAAGATGGATCCCCTGCCCGTCCGGCCCGCGATGGTTCATCGGGTCGAGCATGGCCTGGATATCGGCGAACTCCACTTTCGCCGCCGAGTCAAAAACCAGTTTGCCTGCTATGCCGCACATAATAAAAAAAGCATCGGGATTGTCTCAGGAATATCTGGCGACCCAAGGCTGCAACCCCAGCGCCCATTTTAAAATTGCCAGCCATTTGCGCATGGAACCGCTCACCGTCGCCGCTTCGCCACAGATCATTTTTACTGGAAACAAGAGCAGCAGCAGCGCCAGCCGCCCCAGCGCGCTCAGCGCAAGTGAAAAACGAAAAACCGCGCTGTACCACCTGCCCCGCACCTTGGTCAGAAACCGAAACACCGATTCGCGCATCATGACATCGGAAAAAGTGCTTTGGCCTGGCTTCGAACTGCCGCCGCCGTGGTGGATGATGGAGGCTGCCGGCACGTAGAAATTCTTCAAACCCGCCCGGTTCACCTTGTAGCAAAGGTCCAAATCCTCGGCATACATGAAATAATCCTCGCTAAACCGGGCCACCTGCACAAATACCGCCCGGCGCATCATCAGGCACGCGCCGGAAAGCACTTGCACCGGCGCGGGCTGATTGCCGAGAGCAAACAAAGGCGCAATGCCGGAATGACGTGGAAACGCCCGGCGCAATATTTCGGTGTCCAGGACCTGGTTGAGAATCGTCGGGAACGTCTGGACGCAACTTGTTTGCACGCTGCCGTCGGTATTCAACAGCTTTGCGCCCACGATGCCCGCGCCTTCGATTTCCAGCAGCGCCCGGCGCAACACGTTGATCGCCGTGTCAACCACCTCGGTATCAGGATTCAGAAAGAGCAGGCAATTACCGCGGGATTGCTCGAAAGCCAGGTTGTTCGCCCGGGCAAAACCGACATTTTTTTCACACTGGATGAACCGCACCCCGGGAAATTCGTGCGCCAGCATTTCCCCGCAACCGTCATACGAAGCGCCGTCCACCACCACGATTTCAAAGTCTGTTCCCGACGTATTCGCGTGAATGGATTGAACGCACTTCCGGACGTAATCCTTGGAATTCCAGTTGACGATGATGATGGACAATTCTGGCGTTTGCTTCATAAGCGGCACAGACGGGAGGACCGGGAAACGGGCTTTACTTGTCAGCCCAGATGCTGCTTTGAAGGAACAAGCGGCGCAATTGCTGGCGGCGCAGGTAACGGACCACATCCGGCTCCCGGATGCAGGGCGCGCGCAGAATATATCCGGTGAGGAAACCGTAAAAGAGTCCCAATGCCCCCACGAAATAGGGCCGCTCGAACACGCGACGCGCGCATTTGAAAAACATGAACAACGGGTGATAGCCGACAACGTAATTCGCGCGGCCATTTTTGACCCAGTTCTTCCAGGTGCCGTCCGCGCCGCCGGTTTCCCGATGGTGAACCAGGCGCAATTCCGGAAACGTGCATGTCCGCCAGCCCAGCATATTAGCCTTCACCTCATCGAGCGTGTCCCAGCCCGCTTCGCGCAGAAGGCCGCCAATCGCGTCCCAGCATGCATGCCGGTAAATTTTCGTTGCGCCCCGGACATGGAACGCCGGATCGCCTTTGGATTCAACCTGCAGTCCCGTCTCAGTCATGACGCAAATCGTCCCGCCGCCAATGCCCAGCGTGGCATCCTGCTCAAACCGGGCGAGACATTTTTCAAAATAATCCGGCGCAAACGAAAGATCGCCGTCCAGCTTGACCAAATAATCCCAAGGCTCGTCCCCGATGAGACGGTGGCCGTCATAAAAAGTTTCGACCACGCCCCCGCCCTGGCGGCGGAAACCGCGATCAGCGCGGTGAACGACCGTGATCCAATCATGCGCGCGCGCGGCCTCATCCGCGATCTGCGCAGTGCCATCCTTGGAACCGTCGTTGACAATGATCCAGCGCGCGGGCCGGATGGATTGTGCAACAATGGATTCAATATTCTCGCGCAAGTGCGCTTCTTCATTGCGCACGGGCGAGATGATGATGTACCGGCGTGAGCTCATGGTGGCAAAATCAAGGAGCGCGGCAAAGACGCGGCTGTGTCCGCCCGCGCCCGCTGGCGGCAAAAGTTTTCAGTTTTTTCAACGCAGCTTGCGGACGGTTCATCCAGTCGTAGGCCCCGCGAATCTTCGCAAGCAACAAAGCGCCGTCATCGGCTGAATTTACCGGCAAACGCTTCAAAGTAAAAGGATCATCGTCCACGCGCACCCGGCCGATCCGCGTGGTCGCGTTGCATTCGTAACCCGCCCCCTTCAGCAAGCCGGTCAGCGTCTCGACAAAGGGCCGGTCAGCGCTGGGAAAAGCATAAGGATAGGCAAAGGAGGAAATCGCCGCGCCCAATTTCTCCTCGATCACCGACTTGGACACTTCGAGTTCGGTGCGAATCTGCGTGAAATCCAGTTCATACAGCTTGGGATGATGGACCGTATGCGAACCAAACTCGATGCCGGCCCGGTGCAATTCGCGCACCTCGCCCCACGTCATGCATTCCCGCTCTTTAAAACGACAAACCTCGTTGCCGATGAAAGCGGTCGGCAGAAACATGGTCGCACTGAAACCATGCTGTCGTAGCACCGGAAATCCCTGCGAATAAAAATCTCGGAATCCATCGTCAAAAGTCACCGCCACCGCTTTGTCCGCATCTGTCCTGCCCCGGCGAAGCAACTCACGCCCCTGCCGCAAACTTACCGCCCGAAAGCCTTCATCGCGCAGCAGCATCATCTGCTCCGCAAAAACCCGCGGGCTCGTCGTCGTGCGGTAGTAAGGCGAAACATTGTCTTCCGAGCCGTCCGAAATGCTGTGATACATCAGGACCGGCAGCCGGCCCTGCCCCGCGCCCGATTGCGCCTTCCGCAACGGATTAAAACAACCGAGAGTCAAAAGACGATCCAGGCGGAAGGACATAAACTGGATTAATTCCGGCTGACAGAGCAAAGCGAATCCACGAGTTGCAGATAATCGGCCTTCCGCACTTCCCAACTGTTCCGCACGGCGTAATCGGAGGCGCGCTCTATCATCCCCCGACGCAATGCCTGGTTGCTGAGTATCTCGAGAATGGCGGCAGCCAGGGCCTCTTCGTTGCCGGATTCAAAAAAACGCACCACAGAATCATTGAAATAGAACCGGTCAATCTTCGTGCTCGACACCACCACCGGCACGCCGACCGACATGAATTCCATGATCTTCGTGCTATATGCCTCGTTGCCGAAGGAATCCGCCCGCTTGGGCACCACGCCCAGGTCTGCGTCCGCCATCACCTGCGCAATCTGCAGCGCCGGCAATGGATTGAAGAAACGCACCTTGTCGCCCAGGTTCAATTCTTTCACCAGCGCCACCAGCTCATTCTTCATGTTGCCGTCGCCGTAAATATGAAACTCAGCCTGGGGCAGTTTGCCGGTGATCTGTGCAAACGCCTTGATGGCGATGTCCAGCCCCTGATGCCATTGCAGGCCGCCCGGGAACATGATGATAAGCTTGCCGTCTTTGCGTGAACGGTCGCGGGGATAAAAAAGCTTGGAATCAACCCGGTTGATATAGACAGAACACTTGCCCTCGTGCGCGGAGCGCGCGATGAAAACTTTATGCCAGAGGTGATTTGAGATGATGACATGATGGGCGAAACCGGCCGAAGCCTGCTCCACCTTGGTCAGCATCTTCACCCCCGCGGCATCGGGTGGCACATGAAATTTGCTCGCGTAAAATTCAGGCACCATGTCGTGAATATCCAGGATGATCTTCGCGCCCGTCAGCCTCGGCAGCCATGCGGCGAATACCAGGAAATCAGGCACATTATGCACGTGAATGGCGTCATACTGTCGCCACAGATGCTTCCTGGTCAGCCAGGCGCAGGAAAGCAGCCAGAAACGCAACAAGGGGAAAAGATAAGCGCCGCGCTTGTGCTGATCTTTGCGCGAGCGCAATTGCAGCCGGTGAACGCGCACCTTGCCGATGGTTTCGGCATCGGCCAGGCTTTTGTCACTCTTGAGTGCGAGGACATCCACCTCGTCGCCGCGTTCCGCCAGCGCATTGGCATAACGGATCACCCGGTTGTCACTCTCATAAATCGAGTGTGCAATCATGCAGATCCGCTTGGGACGGTTCCCATTCAGGTGCGGGCTTGCGGCCGCCGCGCGCGGCTTCATAGCCCCATTCACCGCCTGAACCGGCGGTGCGGCAGCGATTTTCGCCTTCGCGCCAGCCTCGCGGGTCTGGACATACCAATCCGCCATTTCCCGGGGCAATGGATTCCAATACATTCCGGGATATTCTGCCGCCAGATGCTGGAGAAAGTCACGATACCATGCGGCGGGATATTCCGAACCGGCAGCCTTGTTTCCGGCAAAGTCAACGTAGTCGGGATGCACGTCCACGAGCACCATGCCGCCCTTTTCAACAATCCACTTCAGCTTGCGTTTCCAAGTTTCTGGTCCCTCTTCCCGCAGCAGCACGAACAGGGTGAAATCCTGCGGCAAAGTATAGGGCAATTCAACATACCCGCTTCCTTCCGGCCCCTCCACCCAGAACGGAAAGATAGTGTTGACGCCGTCGGGCTGCGGCTCAAATGGATCGGTGTCGAACGTGGAGGCATCGTACTTGATGTCCAATTCGTGCGCCCAATCGAGTGCGTGATGCATGAACCCGGACCGAAAACCGGACGCTCCCCATTCATGCACATAACGGTTGATATGCCGGGCCTTCTCGGCAAATTCCGAACGCGTCCGGTAAAGCTTGCCGTCGTGATGGAGGTCATGCACTCCCACTTCGAAACCGTTTTTCTCGAGTTCTTCACGCAACTCGCGCGAGACCCGGTAATCACCCTCCGGGATGAAATTGAATGAGGAACGGAAACCCGCCTCCCGCTCCAGTTCCATCATTTGCCTGCACTTGGCCAGACCTTTCAGGCCCTCCACATCGTGGGTCAGGACAAAAGCGAATTTCTTGCCCTCAGGCCAGCCCGGCCAGCCTTCCGGCAGCTTGCCGGCGGATTCCGAGATCGGCCAAACATCGCGTCGTTTAGACAGCTGGCTGCGGGCGACCATGCGGCGGAACACCATCCGCAAACGCCATGGCAGGTATGGCTTGAGACGGTAATAAAGACTGGTGGAGGGCACGTCAGCGGAGAGTTTAGAATTCCTGGTGCAACCAGGCCGGGATGTAATTCCGGGTCTTGTTGAGGACCACGCTGACATTGGCCTTGGATTCGGCAAGCAACGCGCCCGTCTGGCGCACCACCTCGCGGCTGGTTTTTTCCGCTTCTACCACCAGCAGCATCATGTCCATGAATCCGGCCAATCGCTGGGTGACACCGGTGCGGCCGATGGGCGGCATGTCGAAAATGATGTAATCGTAATCGCTCGCCTTGAGCTTGGGCATCAGGTTGGCAAAGCGCTTGGGCAGCATCTGCGAGAGCTTGTCACCATTGGCCTGGCCGCTGACCACGTAGAGTTTGCCCTGGATCAATGCCGTGTTTCTTGTCTCGTTCTCCAGCGCGTCATCCAGTTCGCAGTCGGGTTTGCCCATGTAAAAATGCTTTGCCGCCCCATGTTCCATG
>JAQGPB010000469.1 GCA_028293265.1 Pedosphaera sp.
CGGCCATCGTGGAATCGGCCACTGAAGCGATCATTGGCAAAAGCCTTGATGGGAAGATCACTTTTTGGAATGACGCGGCGGAACAGATTTTTGGTTACTCGGCTGCTGAGGCGCGTCTGCTTTCGCCAGTGGCGCTGCTGACGCCGGATCGGTTGGAGGAGGAAACCGACGTTCTGAATCGAATCCAACGCGGCGAAATTGTCGGGCGTTTTGAAACTGTCCGGATGCGCAAGGATGGGCGGTTGGTGGATGTTTCCGTCGCCATGTCGCCGATCAAGGATGCGGCGGGCGTGGTGATCGGGGCTTCGGTGCTGGCGCATGACATCACCGAGTGGAAAACTGCCACCGCCAAGCTGCAGCGGGTCGAGGACCTTTATCGCAAATCCATCAGCAGCGTCGGCGGCGTCCCTTATCTCTACGACAACGCCACGCGGTCGTACGCGTTCATGGGCGGCGGCATCATGCGGCTCATCGGCTATTCGCCGGATGAAATGTCGCCCGACCTGTGGCCGAAAATCACCGTCCGCGCCATGATGCTCGGCCCGGCGGCGGGCATGACCCGCGACGAGGCCATCCGCGGCGCTCTCGCCGGCGAAATCCAGCAGTGGCATTGCGACAGTTCCGTCCGCACGAAGCAGGGCCAGATACGCTGGATTTCGGACACGGCCATCCCGGATTTCGACGAAACCGGCCGGTTCATCGGTTCCATCGGCATTTTGCAGGACATTACGGATCGCAAACTCGTGGAACAGGCCTTGCGCGAAAGCGAGGAACGCTTCCGGCGCGTGGTGGAATCGCAGATGATGGGCATTATCTTCTGGGACAGTCACGGCGGGATTCTGGACGCGAATGACAAATTTCTCCAGATGGTCGGTTATGCCCGCGAGGAGATTGGGGCAGGGGACTTGGATTGGAACAAGATGACCCCGCCCGAATATCGCGCGCTCGATGAAAAGGGTTTGGAAGACATGCGCCTGCTGGGATTTTGCCAGCCGTTCGAGAAAGAATATTATCGCAAGGACGGCAGCCGGATTCCCGTGCTCATTGGCAGCGCCACCTTGCCCGGTGTCATTGACAAGGGCGTCAGCTTCGTCCTCGACATCACCGAACGCCGTCGCGCGGAAAACCGGCTCTCCGCGCTTTCCCGGTTGGGGCAGGACTTAAGCTCTGCCGCCACTCCGCGTGAGGCGGCCGGCGTCATCGCCAAAATCGCGCAGGATTTGTTTGGCTGGGATGCGCTGACGCTGGACCTATATTCGGCGGAGGATGATACCACCCTGGCGCTGCTCAATGTGGATACGGTGGCTGGCGATTGGATGGATGTTTCTTCCGGCAGCGCGCGCGCTCCCGCCTCGAGATTGGCGCGGCGGGTCATGACTTTGGGAGCGGAACTGGTTTTGAAGGAGGAACCGCTCGCGATGCAGCCCGAGAGCAGGCCGTTCGGAGACACCTCGCGCCCATCGGCTTCCATCATGCGCGTCCCCATCCGGTATCGCGCGCAACCCATCGGTGTGCTCACCATCCATGCCTATTCGCTCAAGGCGTATGACCAAGGCGACCTCACCGCCCTCCAGACTTTTGCGGACTATTGCGCCGGCGCCCTTGAACGCATCCGTGTCGAAGAAAAAATGGTGGTCTTGCATACTCAATTGCTCAACACCGCCCGGCGGGCGGGCATGGAAGAGGTGGCCAGCAGCGTGCTGCACAATGTCGGCAATGTGCTCAACAGCGTGAACGTCTCGGCCACGGTCGTGATGGACAATTTGCGCAAGCCTGAACTGCGCGGGCTCGCGCGCGCCTGCGAACTTTTTCGCGCGCACGCCGGCAACCTGGGGGCATTCCTGACTGCGGATCCGCAAGGCCGGCAGTTGCCGGAATATCTGGAGGCGTTGGCGCAATTTTGGGAGCGCACGCAGGATACCGCGCTGAAGGAAATGGAAGCGCTGAACCGGAACATCAGCCATGTCAAAAGCATCATCAGCCGCCAGCAATCCTTCTCCGGAAACCCGGGCCTTGCCGAGCCGGTTCATTTTTCCGATTTGTTGGAGGACGCCCTGGCCGTGGGCGCTCCAGACTTGGAACGGCTTGGAGTGGTCGTCACCCGCGAATATACGATGCATTTTCCGATCATCCTTGATAAGATGAGGCTGATGCTTATCCTGGTGAACCTCATCAGCAATGCCCGCGACGCCCTGCTCTCGGGTACCGAGACGCGCAAGAAATTGAAGCTGCGTACGGAAACCCTTCCCAGCGGCCGTTCGCGGATTGTGATACAGGACAACGGTGCCGGCATCGCTTCCGAAAATCTGGACCGAATTTTTTCCCATGGTTTTACCACCAAAAAAACCGGCCACGGCTTTGGCCTTCATAGCAGCGCCCTGGCGGCCCGGGAATTGGGCGGCGCGTTGACAGTCCAGAGCGAAGGCCCGGAAAAAGGCGCGGCATTCGCCTTGGAACTGCCGCTCAAACCGGTTGTGAAAAAAATCATTGCGTCATGAGTGAACAATCTGGATTTCGCATTCTGATCATTGACGATAATCCGGACATCCATGCCGACTTCCGAAAAATTCTGGCGCCGGATGATGCCGCTGAACGGGTGAAAAGAGCCGGCGCGGCTCTGTTTGGCGACATGGCGCCGTCCCGGGAGAGTTCGCCGTTTGAAATTGATTCCGCCGCCCAGGGCAGGGAGGCGCTGGATTGCGTGACCAAAGCGCGCGCCGCCGGGTGCCCCTACGCGCTGGCTTTTGTGGATGTGCGCATGCCGCCGGGCTGGGACGGGATTGAGACGATCAAACAACTGTGGCAGGTGGATCCTGAACTGCAGGTGGTCATCTGCACCGCCTTCTCCGATTA
>JAQGPB010000535.1 GCA_028293265.1 Pedosphaera sp.
TCGACGCGCTGGCACATCAAGGATGAAACTTTTGATTCGATTGACCAGGCACTAGCGAACACCGTTGAAAACTATCGGCGCAACTTGTGGGCAACTCAGGAACACTACATCGAGGTGTGGGTTGAAAAAGACGCCATAGCCAGCATCATTGCGAGCGAGGCTAACAAGTTTGGCGTCCCGGTTTTCGTCGCCCGAGGATTCGCCAGCCTTTCAAGTCTTTATGGCGCCGCAGAGACTTTTAAGAAGCGGATACGAGCCGGAAAGGTGGCAAAGATTTACCATTTCGGCGATTATGATCCATCTGGCGTGGCAGCGGGCGAATCCATCGTGTCAGCGTTTGAGAATGATTTCAAAGTATTCGTTCATTTTGAACGCGCGGCTATCACCTCCAGCCAGATTCAGCAATTTAATCTGCCAACTCGCCCCGTAAAAATGTCTGATTCCCGCGCGGCCAAATGGACCGGCGGCGAATGCGTGGAATTAGATTCGATGCCCCCGGCCGAGTTGCGAAGGCTGGTTGAATCTCGCATCACCCGACACATTAACCAAAGGGAGTGGAAAGTTTTGCAGCAAACCGAGGCGGCAGAGCGTGAGACGTTGGAAAAAATAAGGATAAAGGCCGCGAAGTGAGCCATCCGCCCAAAAAACCCGCACCATTCATCGTGCCCGAGCGCATTCGAGATTCTAAACTGCCTCTCTCACAATTCCGCGTGCTCTGTCAAGTCGCATCGCGTTGCGGGAAGGATGGCGAGTGTTTTGAATCCCTGCCGAGCATGGCAACCGCTTGCTGCATCCGGCGCGATACCGTGCAAAATGCCCTTGAATTGCTGGTAGTGAATGGCTGGCTTATCCGCGAACAACGTCCGGGCAGAACTACGGTGTATCGCCTGTCCACGTTCACAAAAACCGGCAGTCACGCCGCCCATGAATGGCTCTCCTCAAATCGCCCAGCAACGAAACAAAACCCAATAGACAATGATGAAAATGAAAACGACACCCCCTAAAAGAGGAGCTACCCACCTAGCTCCTGATTCCAGTAGGGTCAAACGAGGAGCTACCCACCCTCCCGGTTTGAGGAGCTACCCACCCAGTCCCTCAAACCGGCTACTAAGGAGTAAAGGTGAAGGAGTATTTATTATAAGGGGCACATTTGCGCGAAAAGAAAGTTTCATGGGGATTCTAATTACCAAGTGTCTCCGTTGCCTTGGTTCGATGAGTATCGAAGTACTGTCTGAACATGAGGCCGAGAGCATGGCTGGATGGCTTGTATGTCCGCAGTGTGCATTCCACGTTCAACCGCAAGCGACTCTTTTCAATTATTATGAATGAAGAACATTTCACCAATACCATCAACTCAGAGACGGTTCTTTTCGACGGTGACCATGTGACCGGCATCGAGAATTTTCCTTACTCAAAAGTATTCTCAGCGGATGAATCAGACCGTGGCAACCCCCTGGCCGCAATCGTGAATGAACCGTCGCCACAGCATTACGAACTGGCCGGCGAGGGCTTTGCGCGAATCCTCGATTGGATGTGGCGAACCGGGCCGAGTGATAACATGCGCTCCGCATTCCGAAAGTTCGTTGCCGTGTCCGCATTGCTACGGCCGGACCTGCTTGGCGAACTCAATTACGTCCAGCTTGCCGAGAAGCTTGGATGCAGAAAGGCGACAATATCTAAGATCGTAGTTGAATTTGAGGAGGTGGTTTGCGGCGGCATTCAGTTTAGAACATCGCGCCTCGAAGGTGCTCGCACCAACATGCGCCTGGCTCGCATGGCTCAAGTTGCCAACGGCAAGCCTTCACCTTGGGCAATCCATAAAGCAGCCGAAGCAGAACGCAAGGCCAAGCTGCCCCGCCGTCCTGATGGCCGCACCACACGCCATGCCAAGCGCACAGGACAGGCCAAGGCGAAGTGATATGAAGGCAACCCACTCTAATCATCACGCGCAACCAAGCGACCGTCACGGGGTAAGGCGTAATACGGGAATTTTTCTTAGGTTCTCCCGGAATCAAGTTTGAAAGAGGACAGGGTGCCGATTTTTCTTACTACCTCATTCACGAGTAAAAAACATCGCCCTACGCAAAATTAACCGACTTACTAGAGATCGAAACCACATGAAAACAAAACCCACGAAATTAAATGTCCCACGTCCAGACTACCAGAGCAGGGCCGCTGCGAAGCGGAAAGAGTCCGCAATTGCGGGGATCGAAACGGTGAATGGTTGCCTCACGGAATTTGAAACTATCTGTGGCGACATGGCAAACAACACCATTCGCGCGGCGAACAAATCACGCGAGGTCGGCTTGCACTTGCTTGCCATCTGCGACCGTGAACAACTCAGTTTTGAATACTGGCAGGCTTACTGTCAGGGCAAAATTAAATGCTCTTTTGAACAGGCCAAACGGCACGTTTCCACCGCACACAAGATTCCCAAGCTAGCCAAAACAATTGAGGAAGCTGCACCTTTTATTCAAACCTGTTTGTTCGCGGCGAACCTGCTGGAAGTGCCTGAGCGCATCGAAACTCATAACAGCGTGTCCAGCGGGCCGATCCAGAAGTTTTTCAGTGAGGTCACAATTCTTAGGCGGGACTTTGAGAAAGCTATCCGTCAATTGCCGATGGAGAATTGGAACCCGTCTGTCTTGCACTCGTTCGTGAAAGACAGCGCGTGATTTGTCGCGGAATACAACCGGGCCAAAGCACTTTTGGAGAAAGTAAAAAAGTGAACGCCATCGAAATCACAATACGCGCTGATGCCACGCGCGAAATTCTTTCACTCATCGTCAAGGGCAGCAGCGACCGCGAGGCGGGCCGCAGGGCATTGCTGATCGCGTTCGTTTTAGATCCCGCGCTGATCGGAACGCAGAAAGAGCTTTCCCGCCGCATTGGAGTCAGTGAAGGCCGCGCTTCCCAGATGCTAAAGACGATACGCGATAGTTTGGGCGAAAAAATCCCGCTGTGTTGACTTCGTGCTAAAGACGATGGAAGAGAGCTTTTTTCGTGAAGCGTTGCTTGAGGCAGTAGCCGGTGAGGCGGCGATGCTGGGCATCCATCGCTTGAGCTTCGGCAGCGAGTTCGCCGTTCGCCGGTATGACAAGCAGGCCAGGGAGGAATACGACGAAGTTTTGAGCCACGGTCCCGGCGATGCCGTGCTGGGGCTGTTGAATCGTGAAGGGGTTGTTTTGGAAAATCACGATGACGGCGTTGAAATCGGAACCGTCGAACCCGGCTCTGCCCGTGTGGAAAGCGACCTCAAAACCCGCGCAACAATCAGGCTGACTGATGAACGGTGGAAGCGGCGGGCCATTGCTGGCGACATGCGCGGCGTGTCTGTGGGTTACATCCGGCTTTCACTCTTGCGCGAGGAACGCGGGACAGGCGGTGTGCCGGTTCGATTTTACTCATGGCGCCCTTACGAAATTTCCCTGCTCACTGTCCCGCCGGCTGATGAAACAGTCGGCATTGGAAGATCAAAAACTATGGAAAATTCCAAACTCGAACAATTGCTTTCACTCGCGCTTTCCGGCTCGCGCAAGGCCGAGGTGAAATTCACCCGCGCCAAAATGCGGAACTACTCTCTGCATTCCGTTTTGAAGACACAAATGGGCGGGAGATATATTCCTGCCGTCGGCTCGTATGAATTGGAAGTTCACCAGGAACTCGAAAGGAGCTTCGGCTTGAAAAACAATGGAACAGTCGTTCCTTTCGGCGCATTGCTTTTGCGCGACATGACCGCGACTCAATTCGCGGCGGGCGGTGCCTTGGTGCAGCCTGACATGCATCCTGTTATCGAGCTGCTTTACAACCGCCTCGTATGCATCCCGCTCGGAGCGCAAGTCATCACCGGCTTGACCGGCAATTATATTGCTCCGCAGGAAACCACTTCCGTTGCGCCTGCCATGGCGAGCGAGATCGGGGCGGCTCCGCAGTCGCAAATTGTTCTCAGTCAGGACGCGCTTGCACCCTGCCGCGCAACTGTCCAAGTGCCCATAAGTTTGCAGCTTTTGCGACAGACTGCCGGCGTTGCGGAGGACACCGTTCGCCGTGGCATCCGCCGTGCGCTGGGCGTCCTTATGGACCATCTATCCCTCTTCGGTCAGGGCGCGGGTAACGAACCCCTTGGAATCTTCAACACGCCCGGCGTTGGCTCAGTCGTATTCGGCGGGGCGGCGGACTGGAGTCACGTCCTGAATTTTGAAAAGCAAATTTCTCTCGCGTCCGCCGATGGGGAATCTCTTGGCTGGGGAATTTCACCAAACACACGCTCGCGTTGGAAAAATCTTTCGCGGATCGCTGGCACAAATTTTCCATCGTTCATCATGGAGTCCGGCCGTGTGAATGACTATCCCGCGCAAATCTCGATGCAGTTTGCCGGACAGGACCAGTGCGTATTTGGGAACTGGTCTGACTTTTACATCCTGATTTGGTATGACGGCATTGACATGCTTCTTGATGAAGTGACGCAGGCGGGCCAGGGCCGCGCACTATTGACGGCGCATATTTGGTTCAACGTCCTGCCGCTTCACCCGCAGAGCTTTTGTGTATCCGCCGATTCCGCCAACCAATAACCAAAAACAAAATTATGAAATGGATTGCCAAACGTGACTTCTATCGCACCCCAAAATTGATGGACATTCAAATCACCGGGGCGTGCAAGGGCGCTAGCGCAACTGCACCGCACCCGAAATGCATTCATCGCGGTGCCATCTTCGAGCTGGGCAAGGCCGCGAATGAGGCCGAATTGCAGAAGGGCAAAGACCCGCAGAAAGCTCTTATCGCGCAACTCCGCGTCGCTGGCTGCATGGGCGATGCCAGCGATGCCGAGGTTGTCGCCCGTATCGAGTCTGAAATTGCCACAGATGCCAAGCGCGAGGCGGCACACGCAGCCATGAACAAGGAAGCGAACACTGCGGCGATTGCGGCGGCGTTCATGGAAGTCATTCGCCTGGCACAGCGTCGAGCCAATGCCGCGCAGTAAAACAATTTCGGCGGGTTTTTGTCCATCAAGATTCCCCCCGCTGATTAGCGGAGTGCTTGCTCGGCGGCGGGCACTCCGCGCTTGCTTTCTAAAATAATTTTATGGGCCGCATTGAAGTAAAAGGCGTATTGGAACTGGACGGCGGCGGATGGGATCGCACAATTAACAAAGCTGCGCACCAAACGGAACATTTTGCCAATGAGTCATTGGGCGAGCTGAAGGGCATGATTGGCGCGGCATTCTCGGTTGGGGCCGTGGAAGAATTCATCCGTCAGGAAATTGAAGCAGTGGCCAGGATAAAGGATTTTAGCGAACAGACGCAGCTTTCAACCGACGATGTTCAATTGTTTCAACGTGCTGCAAATCGTGCCGGATTAGAATTTGAAAATGTTGCAACTGCGCTTTCCAAATTCGGCAAGGCCAGAAAAGAAGCGGGTGAGCATGAAGGAGAAGCTTTGGCCAAGCTGGAAAAATACGGCATCACCTTGGCGGACGTTCGCAACGGAGCGTTAAAAAACGGTGATGCCTTCAGGCTCATGGGCGATGCTCTCCAAAGTATTGCACTGACCGAAGAAGGCCGCGAGGATTTGCGCGAGTTTTTTGGCAGCAAGGGCGGTGACAAGATGGGGGCAGTTTTAAACCAGCTTGCTCACATGCCAAAAATTACCCTGATAGACCCCGAGCAGATTGAAAACATTGACCGGGCGGACAAGGCCCTGAAGGATTTATACGCGAACGCCAAGGCGATGGCAGCAAATCCAATTTCCAATCTGTCCCAAATGTTGACGGGGAAAAATCTGGAAGAAAAGCTGATGGGCTACTCAAGGTTCATGGCTGAGAATCTTTCCCATCTGTCACCCGGAGGATCGCAGATGATAGGCATTGCCAAGATGGAGCATGACGAAATTCTAAAGGCGTTTCCGGGGCTTCAAAAATACCTTGGCTTGCCGACGCCAGCACCGGCGGCCGGCGCTGAAAAGCCAGGCGGGGCCAAATCTGACACCGCGCCTACAATCTTCAACTACAAAGAATCCAAAGCTCTTTGGGAGGAGTTACATAAAGCCGAACAGGAAAACCGCGAAGCCGGCCTAACTCACTCCGAAAAGATTTTACAACTCGAAAAAGACCGGCTGGAAATCATTCAGCGGATGAAGGGCGAAAAGAATGATGACCTGCTGAAAGACCAGATCAAACTTGTCCAGTTAGATACCAAGTTGAAGGAAGCGAATTTGAGCCATGTTCATCTCGGATTAAAACCCGGCGACTCACTTACTCGCACCGGGAATTTCCTCGGGCATTCCTCCAGTTCTATTGTCAGCATTGGAGAGCATACAAATCGTTTACTAACTCAAATTCGCGACCGACTTCCCGGCCATGCTAACGGAGCATCGGGCGGCAATATGAATGGCACAACAAGCATTCCCGCAATGTGACCATGAAATTTATCCTCAAAATCACCGGTGCCTTTTTCTTCGCGCGTCAGCTTGTCCGCGTCTTTCGCAGCGAGCGCGGGCCGGTCTGGAAGCGGGCCAAAAAGTCATGGGCAATTGTGTGCCTGGCCAAAGAGCAGGTGGACATGAAATATTGGCTTTTGAAGATGCAGCCCAAATGGGAGGCCGAGCGCATAGATCGTTTGAAACACCCGGAGAAGTATCGGGGCAAATAAAAAACCCCGCCAGAGTGACCCCGGCGGGGTGTGAACCCGGTTCACAAATCAGCATCCCTTGGTCTTTGCGACCTCGAAATCATACCTCGTTTCCGCAAAATTCAGAACGATTTGGACGTTTTCCGTAACATGCTGTCGGATGAATTGCAGCGCATCAACGCCGGACGGAAACGCGCAGGCACGTTCCGGCTCCCGCACCCAGCCCGCGTCCCCGGCGAAATATTCATAGGTATCGCAATTTTGAATCAGCACTCTCACACAACCAACCTCGACGCAGATCAGGGAAGCGCAAGGCACCCAAAATAAAAAGGCCAGCCCCATGTCGAGGCTGGCCGTGAGTGAGGGACGGGGTTAATTCCATCGAGACGGCGGCGGATCGATGAATTCCACCTCGCTCATTCTGGCAATAATCTTAATGGTTTTGGTGCTCATCGGGCGGCCTTTTCTTCTGGCAGACCCTTAGCGACCATCGAGAGCCATCGAATAATC
>JAQGPB010000556.1 GCA_028293265.1 Pedosphaera sp.
AGCAACAAATTCGCAAGCTGCCTGAACTTGGGATGAGGCGCGACCTCACGCATACGAGCGACAGGGTTGCCTACTATGAACTGTCCGGCTACACGCTCATGCACCGTGATCCCGCCTTCATCCACCAGCACGTCGTGGACGCCTTTGCCGCCCAGAACGCGGATGAACGCATCAAGCCGATCACCCTCACCTTTGCGCTCGTCGGCCTCCATCTGCATGTGGAGCAGCGCTTTACCGGAAAAGAGGTCCAGCGCGCACACCAGTTGCTAGTCCGGCACAAGCGGCCCTGGCCGTCGTTCACGCTGCCGCGCGACCGCGGCTCCATGACCGCCGCCCATGTCGCTGCGCTGCCCATGGGAACCGGGCGTGACCAGGCAATCCATGCCTGGTGCGCCTGCGTCTGGGAGGCCTTCCACGACTGTCATCCAACGGTGACGGAGCTGTTGCGAAGTTACGGTCATGCATTTGCAAACCGAGGACGTTTTAGTTGATCCGGTTAAAATAATTTGGAGATGGCGTGAATCTCAGGAAACTTTCTTTTTCGCTTCTTCCGGCACTTCCACCTTGGTCTTGCCCACGTCCTTGATTTCAACCGTCGTCGTGCGATTGATGTCGCGGCCGTTGCCATTGAACTCGACATGGCCCTGCACCTTGAACTCGTACTTGGAAACTAGGCCGTCCTTGAGCCAGATTTTTACGGAACCTTTTCCATCGCTGACCTCCGGGCCATTGCCGCCGCGTCCGAAGGTGAGCATCGCCTTGACGCCGTCCTCGGTCAAATCGCCCGAGTAAACGCCTTCCGCGAGCTTGAGCTCCTTCGTTTTGCCGGCAAGCTGCGCGGCTTCCACGGCGGGCGTTTTGTAGTTTTGCAGCGTCATCGCCATGAATCGTCCGGCGTTGAAATTGCCGCTGCCGTCGTCCTTCGCCGCTTCCGCCAAGGACTCCCAATCCCCATCAGTCTTGAGCGCGCCCTGGGTCCCTTTCAGGACCGCGCGCGTGGTGTTGTCGCCGCGGGTGATCGTGAGCACCGTGAAGCCATCCTTCTCGGTCATGCCTTCCGTGGGCCCGGGACGAAACCGCCCGCCGGTGGATTCCACCGTCGTCTTCCAGCTATAGTTGTCCGCCTGTCCCAGTTTCTTGGCTGCGTCAGCAACTTCAGTATTGGAGTCCGCCGCCATGATTGAGCCCGCCACCAGCAGAATTGCCGCGAATGGAAATATTGTTTTCATGAGATCCTTTGGGTTGACTGATTGGAGCAACCCTAGCGCAAGTGCCGGCAGAGTCGAGCTAAAAAGGCGCGGCTGATTTCTATTCTCCCTCCCTCGTTTGAACCGGTGTAAACTCTCCGGCAATATGACGGCAATCGAAATTCTGGGATTGGCGGCGTCGGCGATGGCGGCAGGCGCGATCAATGCGGTCGCGGGCGGCGGCACGCTGCTGACATTTCCCACCTTGCTGTTTTTCGGCACGCCCGCGGTCGTAGCCAACGCCACCAGCACCCTGGCCTTGACCGTTGGCACCGCCGGAAGCGTGTATGGTTATCGGTTGCATCTTGACACCATCAAAACTTGGCTCTGGCGCTTCGTCCTGGTCAGCATCATCGGCGGATTGATCGGCAGCGTGCTGCTGACCCACACCACCGAGAAAACATTTTCCAAACTCGTGCCGTTTCTCATTTTGTTTGCAACCGTGCTCTTCCTGGCCCAGGGAGCCTTCCGCCGGTTCGCCGGCCTTGACCGGCGCAATGACAAATCAGCCGGACATCACACCGTGTTCGGGGCAATTGTGTTCCAGTTCCTCGTGGCGGTTTATGGCGGCTATTTCGGCGCCGGGATCGGAATCCTGATGCTCGCGTCCCTCGGGTTCATCGGGCTGGACCACATTCATGAAATGAACGCGCTCAAGACCGCGCTCAGCTCGCTCATCAATCTGGTGGCCTCGGTCTGGTTCATTTTCGCCGGACTGATTGACTGGCGCAAAGCGGCGGTGATGACCGCCGGCTCGCTGGTCGGATATTTTCTCGGCGCGCATTATTCACAGCGCATTCCGCAGTCGCGCGTCCGCCAGCTCATCACCGCCATCGGCCTGATCCTTTCCGCGGTGACTTTTTACCAGCAATTTCTCCGCTGACGAAATGTCGGGCCGAATTTCCCGAATAGTGAAAACCCCGATACAACTCCGGGCAAAACGGGATGGAAAAATCAGCCTCGCACCCGATTGCCGGGAAATTTTACTTCCCCTAGTTTCCTTGCCATGAAGATTAAAAGGTAGTCTCGTCGGGTTCAAGCCGCTTCGGGTTGCCAACTCTTCGAACATTCGCAGAGCCATGAATGCATTCTCCCTTTTGCTTCGCACCGCGCCGCTGGCGTTCGCGCTGGCAGGCTGCCTGTCCGCCCAGGCCAATGACGCCGGTTACGCGCTCTCCTTCAGTGGTGCCGGCAATTATGTTTCGGTTGGCACCACCGGTTCCGTGACCGGCGTTTTCACGGTCGAATGTTGGGCCAATCCCGGTGACCCCGGCGCAGCCATTGGCATGATCGGCTCGCGGAAACCGGCCGATAACAGCTTCGACATGAAATTTTACCAGGGGAACAAAGTGCAGGCAGACATCGGCGATGGTTCGGCCTGGCTCATCACTTCCGCCGCTGCTCCGCTGCCTTACACTGTCGGTGTCTGGTACCATGTTGCCTGCGTGGTTACTCACACGAATTGCACCATCTTCATCAACGGCGTGCAGGCGGGTGGCGGCAGTTATGCTCCGGGCACTCCCGTCCTCTTTGACG
>JAQGPB010000576.1 GCA_028293265.1 Pedosphaera sp.
GAAAAAACCCCTTGGTTGGCCATGACGACACTTTGGCGGCGGCCCCGGGCAGTTTTCCAGCGGCCTTTACGGAGTGCTTCGGCACGGTCCTGCCCGCCTTGCCCAGGCGGCGCGGGCGGCGTCCGCGCGTGCCCCTGGCCCGGCACGCCTGAAGGAAAAACTTCTTGCCGTCGCTTCGGTCAAAACAATATCTTGAAGAAACAGCCCGGTAAACCCGTCTGTTTAACTAAATGACAATGAACCGCTTGAATGCTGCCCGCCTCTTCGTGTTGCTCCCGATGCTGTTTCTGACTGGTTTCGCGCGCGCCGGTACGCCCGAATGGATCTGGCACGACAACCATGGGGCCAAAGCCGCCGACGGCGAAATCCGCTATTTCCGAAAAAATTTCCAACTGGACGCAAAACCTTCGAAGGCGACGCTTTCCGCCGTTGGTGATGACGAAATCCAGGTTTATTTAAATGGCCGCAAGGTGATTGACGCCACGGGTTGGGACAAGGCCATAGTGGTGCAGGTGGGCCGGGATTTGCGCGTGGGGGAGAATGTGATTGCGATCCGGGGCAAAAACATCACGAGCGAAGCCGCAGTGATTGCCATGCTGGACATCAGCGTGCCCAAGCGTGAAAAACAGATCGTGGTGACGGACACCAGTTGGGTTTCCGCCAAGACCGGCCCGGCAGGCTGGGACGGTAATAATTTTGACGCGACCGGTTGGACCAAGGTGATCAGCCTCGGCAAGCTCGGAATCAAGCCGTGGGGCGATGTGCTGAACGTGCCCAAGGCGACGCCAGCGGACGGCTTCACCGTTTTGCCGGGCTTCAAGGCGGAATTGATCCGCTCCGCCGAACCGGGGGAGGGTTCTTGGGTGTCTATGACGATTGATCAAAAAGGGCGGTTGATTGTCTCGCCGCAGAGCGGGACTGGCAACCTGCTCCGCTTGACGCTTTCGCACAAAGGCCAGGTCGAGAAGGTCGAAAAAATTGAACAGCCGGTCGGTTCAGCGATGGGATTGCTTTATGCGTTTGACAGCCTTTATGTCAACGGCAGCGGACCGAACGGACTGGGCCTGTATCGCTTGCATTATAATCACGCCACCGACCATTTTGATTCGGTGACGCTGATCAAAAACATCGAAGGCGCGGCGGGAGAACATGGGAGCCATGCGGTCGTGCTCGGGCCGGACAAGCATATATATATAATCAATGGCAATTTCACCAAAGTGCCCAATGACATTTCACCGGAATCGCCGCACAAGAATTATGCCGAAGACCAATTGCTGCCCCGCGTCGAGGATGGCAACGGCTTTGGCATCGGGGTGAAACCGCCGGGCGGATTTTTGCTGCGGACGGACAAGGACGGCAAGAAGTGGGAATTGTTCTGCGCCGGCATGCGCAATACTTACGATTTTGCGATCAACCCCGATGGCGAAATGTTCGGGTTCGACAGCGACATGGAATATGATTGGGGCATGCCGTGGTATCGGCCGATCCGGTTTTGTCATCTGGTTTCCGGCGGGGATTATGGTTTTCGCGAAGGCTCGGGCAAATGGCCCAAGTATTATCCGGACAGTTTGCCAAGCACGGTGGATGTGGGGATCGGATCGCCGACCGGCCTGAAATTCGGCGCCGGCAGCAATTTCCCGGAGAAATACAAGAAGGCGCTTTACGGGCTCGATTGGTCATACGGCCGCATTTTTGCCGTCCATTTGACACCCAAGGGAGCGAGCTACGATGCGACGTTTGAGACGTTGCTGAAAGGCAAGCCATTGAACTTGACCGACATTGAGTTCGGCAAGGATGGCGCGATGTATTTCATCACCGGCGGACGCGGAACCCAATCAGGCTTGTATCGCGTCAGCTATGTTGGGCCGAAACTGAAACCGGAACCCGGTCCGACCAAAGCGGAATTGAAAGCGGCGGCAAGGGCGCGCGAACTGCGGCACAAACTGGAGGCGTTCCAAGGCCGGCAGGATCCGAAGGCGATTGAATTTGCCTGGCCGCACCTTGACAGCAGCGACCGCTTTATTCGCTATGCCGCGCGCATTGCCATTGAAAGCCAGCCGGTCGAGCAATGGCAGGAGCGGGCATTGTCCGAGACGCGCACGAATGCAGGCATCACCGCACTGCTGGCGCTGGCCCGTTGCGGCGGCCATGAAACGCAGAACGGCCTGTTGCACGCGCTGGCGAAATTTCCGTTGGACGGACTGAGCGAGGAACAAAAGCTGGAGAAGCTGCGAGTGATCGAACTCAGTTTCATCCGCCAAGGCAAGCCGGAGCCGCAGTTGGCCGAATTGGCAATTGAAAAACTGGATCGTCAATATCCCGCGAAAAGCGAATGGCTGAATCGCGAATTGAGCGAGCTGCTGATCTATTTGCAGGCCCCGGACGCGGTGGAAAAAACGCTTGCCTTGCTGGATAAAGCCGTCACGCAGGAAGAGCAAATCCATTATATCCTTCACCTGCGAAAACTCACCAACGGCTGGACCATGGAGCAGCACGAGCATTACCTGAGCTGGTTTGAGCGCGATCATGAGGGCGAACTGGGCGCACCGACGTATCATCAGGGCGCGGGTTATTATCCATGGTCGAAGCGCAAAGGCGAGAAGCCGCAACATTCGGCGGAATTGCTGAAATGGTTCACCGACGCCGACCGCGATTATGGCGATGGTTCAAGCTTCCCGAAGTTCATCGCCAATTTTCGCAAGGACGCGGTGGAGTCATTGACGGATGACGAGCGCGCGCAACTCGCGCCGTTGATCACCGGCAAGAAACCGGAGGAACCCAAACCGGCCGCCGCCGAGCGCAAGTTCGTTCAAGACTGGAAGATGGCGGACCTGCAGCCGTTGCTGGACCAGCTTACCAAGGGACGTTCGTTCGCCCAGGGCAAGCGGGTTTACGCGGCGGCGCAATGCGCGCAATGCCATCGCTTCGGAAATGAAGGCGGCTCGGTGGGGCCGGAATTGACGGCGGTCGCCAGCCGCTTTGGGCACCGGGACATTTTGGAATCCATTTTGGAACCGTCCAAGGTGATTTCCGAGCAATTCCAAAACATGACCATCATCAAGAAGGACGGCGATGACGTGACCGGCCGCATCGTGTCGGAGGACGACAAGAAGCTGGTGGTGGTGACCGATGCGTTGAAACAGACCAAGGTGGACGTGCTTAAGTCCGAGATACAAAGCCAGAAAGCGTCGAAGCTTTCGCCCATGCCCGAAGGGTTGGTCAATACTTTCACCAAGGAAGAGATTCTGGATTTGATCGCCTACGTCGAATCGGGCGGCAAAGAAACCGCGCCGGCATTTGAAAAGAAATAGGCAGCCATGAATCCGCCACAGCGGCAAAGATGAGCCTATGCGCGAACCGGCAAATTTGAACGGACGGAGTGTTGGAGCGGTCGAGCATGGGTCGTTCAGCATCCCCACCGCTCCAATGCTCCATCACTCCAACCAAATGATGTTTAATTCACGCAACACGCAACACGAACTACCATGAGCACTCAATCAGTCAACAAACTCACTACGGTCAACAAAAAAGTCCGCAGCCTCGTCGAGGCCGCGTTAGAAGAAGGCGGCGGCCTGCTGCGGCTAGCCCCATGCTGGGTGCCGCGCTCATTCCTGCAGCCGGGCAAGCGCCTCAAATTGCACCCGGACGACCTTTACGCCTTCGGCCTCAATCGCGGCGGCATTGACGAGCGCTGGTTCGCGTCCACCACGCCCGCCGCGAATGACAATCGCACGCCCGATGAAGGCTTGAGTTATGTCGTGGCCGGGAAAAATCGTCTCACCTTGCAGGACGCAGTGACGGAATGCGGGCCGGAATTGATCGGCAAAAAAATCTGGAACAAATACAAGCGCTGGCCGGTCTATTCCAAATTTTTTGACAACATGGGGCCGATTCCGCATCACATGCATCAGTCGCAGAAGCAGGCGCGGCTCGTCGGTCAGGAAGGCAAGCCGGAATCTTATTATTTCCCGCCGCAGCACAACAATGTGGGCAATAATTTTCCATACACCTTCATGGGCCTTGAGCCCGGCACGACGAAAGCGCAGGTGCGCCAATGCCTGGAAAAATGGAACAAGGGCGACAATGGCATTCTCGATCTGTCGCGCGCCTATCGCTTGAAACCCGGCACCGGTTGGCTTATCGGGCCCTCCATTTTGCACGCGCCCGGTTCGCTTTGCACCTATGAGCCGCAGTGGGGCTCGGACGTTTTCGGTATGTATCAATCACTCGTTGAAGGACGCGAAGTCCCTTGGGCGCTGCTCGTCAAGGACATGCCCCGCAACAAGCATCACGACCTGGATTTCATCGTGGAACAGCTCGATTGGGAGGGCAATGTTGATCCGCACTTCAAGGAGAATCATTACCTTGAACCGGTCCCGACGGCAGACACCCGCAGCGAAGGTTTTGTTGACCGGTGGATTGTGTACGGAAAAGTCCACGGCGAACAACTGTTCACCGCGAAGGAACTGACCGTTGACCCCGGCGCGAAATGCACCATCAAGGACAACGGCGCCTACGGCCTCATCACCGTCCAAGGCAAAGGGAAGATGAACAAGCTCGCGCTCGATTGCCCGAAACTGATCCGCTTCCACGAACTGACCGAGGACGAAGTTTTCTGCACCGAAGAAACCGCCAAAGCAGGCGTGACATTCGAGAATACTTCAGACGTCGAACCGCTGGTGGTGCTGCGTTACTTCGGCCCGGAAGTGAATCCCGATGCACCGGGATTGGGCGAGTATCGCAAGAACAAGTTTTGACCCACGATTCGAGCGCGACGGGATTCGTCGCGAAGCGTCTTGGAGTGCGGCAGTCCTCTGCCGCTTTTTCAACGACGTGCAAGAACGCAAAGATATGCTCATGTAATGGCAGTTGAGCATCCACGGTCAAAGTGGCAGAGGACTGCCGCACTCCAAGACCTGGCGGAAAAAGGGAAAAGCAGAGGCATAAAAAAGTGTTCAGTCCCGGCCCGTGATGCATCAATGAATCAATATACGAACCGTTATTTTTATGTTAGTAGTCGATTAATGAGACTGCCACGGAAAGTAACAGTAAGGCTGGCGATATATTTCTCGATAGGAATGCTCTTCGCTATTTTTGGCATATGCGCCCGTTCGCCTTTGTTCGAGTGGATGAGCTACAAAGACCTCGAGCGTCAAGTTAAGCGCAATATTGGTCCAACGGAACTGCAGCAATGGGCGACCAATCTGCTGGCCAACCATGCCGGTGACGCCTTTCACCATTACCAGGATTTCCATGGTACAAACGTGCCACCCGAACTCAAAAGGGTCAGGGGCCATGGCCAAAGATTGGAAATACACGAAAATGCAGTCTGGATTTTCTGCGGAACGAAAGGTGGGCCGTTTCTTGTGGTTGGATCTCCAACGTTGGTTAATACAAACTTTGTTCCTTGGAAACCTGGGATTTACTTTGTTGGACAACAATACCTATTCAACCGCAAACATTAACGGACACGAAGTCAGGAGTCGTTACCTCGCCATAAGAATTGATTTTATGCCAGCAACTTTTTGACCACCTCGCCATGCACATCCGTCAGGCGGAAATCGCGGCCTTGGAAGCGGTAAGTGAGCTTGGTGTGGTCGAAGCCGAGCAGGTGCAGGATGGTGGCGTTGAGGTCGTGGACGTGGACTTTGTCGGTGGTGGCGTTGAAGCCGAAGTCGTCGGATTCGCCGAGGGTGAGGCCGGGTTTCACGCCGCCGCCAGCCATCCAGATGGTGAAACAGTTGGGATGGTGATCGCGTCCATCATCGCCGCCCTGCATCATCGGCGTGCGGCCAAATTCGCCGCCCCAAATGACGAGCGTTTCGTCGAGCAGGCCGCGTTGCTTTAAATCTTTCACTAGCGCGGCGGAGGCTTGATCAGTTCTTTGACAATTCTTCGCGAGATCGGCTTTCAAATTGCCATGCTGATCCCACGCCTCGTGGAACAGTTCGACAAACCGGACGCCGCGCTCGATCATGCGCCGTGCGAGCAGGCAGTTCATTGCGAAGGATGGCTTGCCGGGTTCAACGCCATACATTTCAAGAATATGTTTGGGTTCCTTAGAAATATCCATCAAGTCCGGCGCGCTGGTTTGCATCCGATAGGCCATCTCGAAGGAGTTGATGCGCGTGGCAATCTCGGGATCGCCGACCACGTTGAGATGTTGTTCGTCGAGTTGACGCACGGAATCAAGCGTGTCGCGCTGGATCTGGTCGTCCACGCCGCCGGGGTTCGACAGGTAAAGAATGGGGTCGCCCTGACTGCGGAACATCACGCCATTATAGACCGTCGGCAGAAAACCGGAGCCCCAATTGGAGGCGCCGCCGCTGGGACCCTTGAACCCGGAACTGAAAACGACGAAGCCGGGCAGATCCCTGGCTTCGCTGCCGAGTCCATAAAGGGCCCAGGAGCCGAGGCTCGGACGACCGAATTGTTGCGAGCCGGTGTGCATCAGAATCTGCGCCGGGGCGTGGTTGAAGGCATCGGTGTGCATGGCCTTCACGATGGCGATGTCGTCAACCACCTCGGCGAGATGCGGGAGCAATTCGGAGAGTTCGGCGCCGCATTGACCGTGTCTGGCAAAGGCGAATTTCGGGCCAAGCAGTTTGGAATTTGGGTTGATGAACGCGGCGCGATAGCCTTGCAACAATTCCGGCGGCGGCAGTGTGCCGTTGAATTTCGCGAGTTGCGGCTTGTAATCGAACAACTCCAGATGGCTCGGCGCGCCTGCCATAAAGAGGTAGATGATGTTCCTGGCCCTGGGCGCATAGTGCGGCTGACGCGGCGCTAGCGGGTCGCCCAGGCTGCCGGGTCGCGCGGCAGCCGCGACCAGCTTGTCACCCATAAGCGTATGCAGTGCGATGGCGCCGAGGCCAACGCCGCATTCCTTCAAGAACCAACGGCGGGAGACAGCGGTTGGGTGCTGGTTGCGAAATAAGTGTGTCTGACAGTTCATGAAAATTTCACTCCTTGGTTATCGTTTCGTCCAGGTTAAGCAATACCCGCGATACAACGGCATAGGCCGCGAGTTGTGTGGGAGTTGTATCTTTGGGCAAATTCGCGACCGGTTCGTTTTTGCCGGTCGCAAGCACCGGTGCATCCACCCAGCCTTCGCTGATGTGTTTGGTTTCGCGTTGCAGCAAATCCAACAAGTTCTTCATTTCACTTTCAGTTGGTTCGCGACCGAGACAGCGGCGGAATGCGTAGGTGATGCGTTGCCGGTCGGTGGCGCCGTTTTCCAAGGCATGCAAGGCCAGCGCCTGGGCGCATTCCATGAACACGACTTCGTTCAGCGTCGTCAGAGCTTGCAAGGGCGTGTTCGAGCGCAGGCGGCGGACGCAGGAAAAATCTCCGTTGGGTGCATCGAAGGTCTGGAGAACGGGGTAGGGGACGGAACGAAAACGAAACGTGTAAACCGCGCGGCGATACCGGTCGGGGCCGGTTTCTTG
>JAQGPB010000599.1 GCA_028293265.1 Pedosphaera sp.
AAAATTCCTGGCTCACCACGCGTTCATCACCCTCCGCAAATTGACGCTGGCAATCGCCCGCAAGCAATTCGCAAAGCGTCAGCGCCGCGAGGTGCCGCGCGGAAGTCGGCGAGTGCGCCTTTGTCCAGAGCGGCAGCGCCCCATCAACATCCTGGTTCAGCAGCAGCGCTTCGGCGCGTTGCAGCAAAATGGCCGGATGTTCGGGAAATTGTTTGATGGCTTCACCGGTCCAGTCCTTCGCGAATTCCAGATATTCCGCCTGGCTCAGGGCTACTTGACCGCCGAATTGCCACGCCTGGATGTCTTCAGGATTTTCCGCGACCAGTTCATTCAACAGTTTCAATGCCTCCACCGCCTCGCCGCGTTGAAATTGAAATTTTGCAAAGTCCAATCGCACCGGCCGCGAAGTCGAATCCTCGTCCAGCGCCAGGCGGAAAGCCTGTTCGGCCCCGGCTTCGTCCTTTAGCGTCGTCAAAGCAAGGGCGAGGCAATGACGCGGTCCGGCTTTGAGAATGTCCGCATTGATCGGCGACAAGGCGGGCTGTTGGCGTTTGGCCAGGCATTGCCGCATCTGTTCGGCGGCTTCGGCGGGCTGCTTGAGTTCCATGTGCGCCAGTCCGAGCGTGAAATGTTGCGAGGCCGTCAACCCGGTGGCGCGTGCGATGGGCGTCTGCGCGAGTTGCACGACCTCGGCAAAGTGTTTCGCCTTGAGCAGATGCGTGCCCAATTGCGTCAACAAACTTTCACGCAACTCGGGAACAACCTGACTGGCTGGCAACGCCGACATCAAGGCCAGCGCCTCACGATATTTACCGAGGCCTGCTTCGAGCTGGCCAGAGCGTACGAGTTCGAGTCCTAGATTCATCACGAGGTTCGGTTCGTCCGGCAGCTCCTCGACGGCCAGTTCCAACAGCCGCAGGTTGCGCGCGATTTTGTCGCGGCTTGCGACGACTTCCTTCGTATAGCCATGATGCAGCAGGGCGGTTTTCCCAAGACGATTCTCCAAACCCCATTCCTGGCAACGGACTTCGAGGCTGCTGAAAATCTGCTCGTGAATGCGGCCGACGAAAAACAATCCCGGCGCATTGCGAAACAGGCGCGGCACGTAGCTGCGGCCTTCCGTTTCGCGGCCCTCGTCAATGATCGGCAGACGCCAGCCCATCACCGGCGCCGATTTCATTTCCTGCAAAATGGTTTCGCGATGCTCCGCCATGAGTTCTTCGTCCGCATCCAAAACAAGAATCCAATCGCCGGTCGCGTGTTCCAAGGCGGCGTTGCGCGCCGCGCTGAAATCGTCGCACCAGGCAAACTCAAACACTTCCGCGCCGTGGGACTTCGCAATTTCCACCGTGCGGTCGGTCGAACCGGTGTCCACGACCACGATTTGCCGGGCGAGCCCGCGAACCGATTGCAGGCATTGGCCGAGAAATTTCTCCTCATTCCGGGCAATCAGGCAGACCGACAGGCTGGGGACGTTTCCAGTTTTGGCGGAAGCAATGACGGATGGCAATGTCAGCCAATCCGGCTTGGTATTCCCGCGAAGGTTGCCCTTGAGAAACTGTTTGGCCGGCTTCCATTCCGGCGCGAGGGCGCGCGCCTGCTGGGCGCAATGCCGGGCCGAGACGGAATCTCCCGCGGCCTGCGCCACCTCGCCGAGGAACAGGCACGCCTCGGGATGAAACGGCCGCGCTTGCAAGGCCGCCACGCCGGCTTCCCACGCCGCGCGAAGATTTTTCTTTTTCAACAATTCACGCGCCGGGCCGAGATTTCCAGCCAGCGCACAAGCCGGAAGTTTGATTGCGGAAGGTTTGACCGGCTGGCGGTCGTTCGAGATTTTCACAGCCGCCGCCGGGCTTGCCGGTTGCGCGGCTTCGTCCATGAAACGGTAAAGAATTTCTTCCCACTCGTTCCATTCGCGTTCGCGCGGATATTCGCGGGCCGTGGCCAGCCCGCCTTGCACCAGCTTTTCACGGAGCGCATGGTCGTGGATGAGGCGCTCGACCGCGGCGGCGATGGCCTCGGGCGACTTGACCGGCACCAGCAGCGAATTCTCGCCGTCGCGGCAATACTCCATCGCGCCGGGCGTCGCCGTGCAAACCACCGCGCAACCCGCCGCCATCGCTTCCTGCGGCGGACGCGGACACGAGTCGTAATGCGACGCGTAAATATGAATGTGCGACGTGCCGAACAGCACCGTCTTCATCTCGTCGTTGGGCGCGATATAAAATTCGCAAGGCACGCGCGCAAAAATCTCCGGCCCGGTGCCGGACATCCGGACGGCGGTGAAATGCGGATGTTTCCGCGCGAGGATTTGCAGCGCGTCATGGATGTCCTGCATGCCCTTGAACAGCAGCGGCTCGGCCTCGGTGCCGCGCGAATCCGGGCCGACAATCAGCAGGCGGAAGCGTGAACCGGGGACCGAACGTTGCAATGGACGGAAGATCGTCTGGTCGGTGCAAACCGGCAAAAGCGCGTCGTGCTGGCGCCCGCAAAGTTTCTGGACGGCGTTCGCGAGGTTCTGCGAGTTGGGGACAAACCGGATGCCGGGAATCAGATAGGAAGCGCGTGAAAGTTCGCGCAACTGCCGGTTCTGCGGCGTGTCGGTCAGCGTGTCGTCGGCAAAAACCAACTGGTCGCCCTGGGCGTAATAAATTTTGACCGGCGCCTTGATGGCCCGCAGTTCAGGCGCGTTGGTGAAATAAGTGGCCACCACAACATCGCTCGGCGGCACGGAAGCCGCCATCGGCCGGCCGGCCGGAACCTGGACCACACGGACTTGAAATTGGAACCACTCGGGCTTGGGCGTATAGGTGACAATCGTCACGTCGTGCCCGCGCCGGCGCATCTCTTCGGCCTGGCGCAGCAAGGTTTGATTCCCGCCGGTGACTCCCAAAATGCTGCCGATCAAATAAGTGACCCGCAGGCGCGCGCGACCCGGTTGCACACCGGCTGCCAATGCAGTCGTGCTAATGGCGGCGGTTTGGGCCGGTTCAACCGGCTGGCTCGCGACATGGCGGGCCAACAGTTCATCGGCCCATTGCTGCGTGGAAAGTTCGTAAAGTTTCGGATGGTTCCGCACGATTTGCGCGATGAGCCGCTCGCGTTTCTGGTTGGCGTTGCTCAACATGCTCTGGCCGTTCTTGCGATACAGGAACAGCGGCTCGTGCAGGCAAAAACCCTCCCAGCCCTTTTCTACGCAGGCGATCCAGAAATCCCAATCCTCGTAGCCTTCGCGCATTTTCTCGTTGTAACCGCCGGCCTGCTCCCAGGCCACTTTGCGAACGAGCGCGCATACGCACGCGATGTTGTCCTTGGCGATGAGCGTGGCGCGGTCGAAATCCGGCAGCGGAAATTCCGTGTCCAGCGCGCCGAAATGTTGGATGTGCGGGTAGGCGAAACCGATTTTCGGCTGCGCATCCAGGGTGGGCACCAGCTTCGCTAGGAGTTCCGGCTTGATCTTGTCATCCGCATCCAGCGGCAGAAAATATTTGCCGCGCGCGATGCCGATCCCGGCGTTGCGGGCGGAAGGCAGTCCGCCGTTGGTTTTTTCCACCAGACGGATCTCCTTGCCGGGATGCGCCTTAATCAAACGGTTCGCTACTTCGCTGGTGTCGTCCGGGCTGCCGTCATTGACGATGATGAGTTCCCAATCGGAAAAAGTCTGCGCGACGACGCTCGCAACGGCTTCCGATAAAAAGTGCGCCTGCTTGTAGCAGGGAATGATGACCGAAACGAGCGGCGCGCGACTGGCGGCTTTGATAGTGGAACGGCTGTTGCCCAAATTTTTGAGCGTCTGGAGAATTTGTTCGCGCATCGCCGTCTCGCCGGCGCTTTCAGCCATTTCCAACGCGCTACGCAACGCGGCTTCGGCGCGCTGACGGTCAACGGGAATCAGCGCATTGCCGATTTCGAGGCGTGCCGCGAATTCCACTCCCGGATTCTTGCTGGCCGCTGCGACGCGCAACCCCTGGTCAAACTGTTCGAGCGCGGGCTTGATTTGTTTTGCTTCCAGCAATGCGCGTCCGGCGTGGCAGGAGGCCTGCCACTGGATGGAGTGTTTGACGAACGGAAGCAGTTCCTCGCGTTCCTTGTGCAGCATGTCCGCATACTCCGTGGCGCGGGTCTGCTCGATGATTTCCGCAGCGAGAATCGCCGCCAGGTCGGGCGGCAGGAGATGTTTTTCCCGGTTTGCGACGGCGGCAATTTTTGCGGCGTGAAAAACTGCATCCATCTTTCGGCCCAGTTCCGCGATGGGAAATTGTTCGACCACGCGCTTGCGAGCCGCCTGGGCCATGCGGGCGCGGTCACCCGGCGAGGCCAGCAATTTCAAAAGTGCATTGGTATAATCGGCGGCTTCGCCTGGCCCGCGCTTCACCAGCACGCCGCAATCGGGCGTGACGAGTTCTGCCTGGCCGCCCACCACCGCCGCGACCGGCACGGCTCCCATCGCCATCGCCTCATAGACCGCCAGGGAAATTCCTTCCCATTGCGACGGCAGGAAAAAAATGTCGGTCAGCGCCAGCAACTCCGCCATGGCTTCATTGGAAACCGCGCCGAGAAACCGGATCTGCCGTAAATGTTCGCGCGTGGCAAATTCCTTCAGCCAGGGCAGGTCGGGTCCGTCCCCGGCAACCAGGACGGTGAAGGCCGGATTTTTCTTCGCCACCTGTTTGATGACTTCGGCAAACACGCGCGGCTGCTTTTGATCGCAGATTCTGCCTGCGTAAAGCATTACCGGCTGGGTGCGGTCCACCTTCCATTTTTGCGCGAGCGCCGCGCCGTCGAAACGGTCGCGCCGCCAATGTTCGCCATCAATGTTGGTCGTGCAGACTTCAATGGCTTCGCCATCGCCGCCGCGCTTCGTCATCCAGTTCTTGAGATGCTGCGAGCTGACGGCCGTGCGGGCGAGCTGGGTGCGATTCTGTATGGAGCAGCGCGGGTAGCCGCCGGCCATCCACTCTTCCTGCTCCATGTGCAGATAATCCACGAAGGGCATTTCCGGAAAATGCGCCCGCACATAGGGCAGCAACTGGTAGCCCATCATGCTGTTGCTGATGCAAACGGCGTCGGGCTGGCGGCTGGCAATCAGGTAACGGAGAAAAAGCGGAAAATCACCCGCGTGCAAAAACTGGTTCATCACGAAAACGTCCGGCGTAAGCGTCTCAAATTCGTGCAGCCACGGATTGCCCGAACGGCGCGTGGCCACGACCGTGATTTCGTAACCCCGCTCGCGTTGAAGCTGGCGGATGAGATCAAGATTGAATTTGTCCGCGCCGCCGAGTTCGAAATGCGGAACAATGAAGAGCAAACGCGGGCGCTCCTTCGTCAGCGCATTGGTGAAGACCGGTTCCCCTTCTGCCAGGCAAAGCTGGGGCCGCGTGATGTTGACGACGGGAAATTTGTCTTTCCAAAGCGGTGCATATTTCTGCCTGAGACGCGCGCGGAACTGTTCCGTCTTGTCCGTCTGCACCACGTTGTCCCAATGCTCGCGGCCCGTTTCGCGGCGGCGATACCAGTCAAAAAATTCGGGAATGGTGCTGCCCCAATGGCCGTGCGCGGCGGCCTTCAGCCAGAAATCCCAGTCTTCAAGTCCGCCGCGGTTCTCGCTTTCGTAACCGCCCACGGCCTGATGGACCGACTTGCGCACGAGGCAGGTCGCCGTGACCATGTTCTCCTCCAAAAAGCGCTTGCCGCTGTGAAAACCATTGCGCCAGAGATATTCCTTGGAGCCGAAACCGACCGTGAAACCGGTCGTGAACGCATACTCGGGATGCGTTTGCAGGTGCCACGCCATTTTTTCCAGCGTGGTCGGCTCGATCAGGTCGTCGGCGTCGAGTTGAAAAATAAATTCGGCGCGGGCTTCCTTGAAACCGGTATTGCGGGCCGCGCTCAGCCCGGCGTTTTTCGGATGATCTACCACCCGGATGCGCGGGTCTTTGCGGCGAAACTCTTCGAGGATGGCCAGCGAGTCGGCGTTGGTCGAGCCGTCATTAATAATCAGCCATTCCCACTGTTGGAGCGTTTGGCGAAAAACAGATGCGACGGTCTCATAAAAAATCGAACCGGCATTGAAAAACGGCGTGACGATGGTGACGACCGGGGCGGCAGCCAGGTTCGCCGAAAGGTAATTGAGCGCGGGACGGGACGGCGAGGCGGGCGTGTTGGCGTAATCCGGTTTGGCGGGATTGATCATAATGGTTTGGTATCGTCGTCGGCCCGCTGCTGGAAAACCGGGTCGCGCCACAGCGCCCAGCGGAAATCGGGCGGCGTCCCAATGGCGCTCGTGTGGAAAATAAATTCGTGAAACCCGTCATCCGACGTCGGCACTTCAATGGCCACTTCATGCCAGCAACGATGCGCGGAAACCCGGCTTGGATTGATGGCCTTGCGGAAAACTTCGCGTCCGTTCAGAAAAAGTGAAAACTCGCAGCCGCCGGCGGTGGGCTGGTCCCAAGCCTCCGGTTGGATGGCGATGGCCGTGGTAAAGCGCCCGGCCCCGGCCACGGGCAATTTGAAGCGCAACGCCGCGGGCGGATGCAGATAAAGGCACTGAGCGGCTCGATGATTGATGGTGGCCCGGCGGACTTCCAATTGCGAAACGTTGCCAGCGACCAAAACGCCCTCCTTCAAATGCTTGAGGAACGAAAAATTCTTTGCCTCACACCGGCTTTTTGCGGCTGCTTCAAGCGGGGCAACGCAAGCCATCTGTGCTTCCGCGTCTTCAGGGCGGCCGCAACGCCACAACACCTCGGCAAAAAGACGGCGTGCCGGCGCGTTGTCTGCATTCAAGGCCACCGTCCGGATCAAAAGCCGCCGCGCGGCTTCGAAATCTCCCAGATTGAGCAGCGCCGACGCCTGCGCGCTCAGCAAAGCCGGATGGTCGGGAACCTGTTGCAAAGCCCGTTCGGCGGCATCGCGGCAGACACTGTAATATTCGGCCAGCACGTTTTGCTCGGCCTCCAACGGTGAAGGAGAAGGCGGGGTTTGATTTTCGGGAAGTTGAAAAGCCCAGACCTGGTAAATCGCGAGCAAGGCGTTCGCGGCTTCCGCTTCCGCACCCGCGACGAAGCGACGCGCTTCAGTGTCGAACCATACCCGCTCGTGGCCGCGCACAATGAATTGTTCATCCAGAAAAAGCTGACGGAGCTGCGGTTCGCGCAGCCATTCTTCCACCGGTTGCGAGGGATCGCCGGCGAGGCGCGTCCATTCCTGCAGTGATTCGCCGCGCGGCGTGGTGAGGATGACATGCCCGCCGGGCTTCAACAGCCGCGCCAGTTTCCGCACGAAATCAGCCTGGGCTGTCCGCGGCACATGCTCGATGACCTCCGACGTCAAAACGAAATCGTAGGGCTCAAAATCAGCCGCAGCCAGGATGGTGTCGGCATCGCCGGCAGTAAAACGCAGATTGGGAAAAAGTTGACGCGCCTGGATCACGACGGGCGCGACCGGTTCGACGCCTTCGCATTCGCCAAATTCAGACGCCAGGCTGGTGAGCCAGCCGCGTCCGCAGCCGACATCGAGGATGCGCCGGGACTTGTCCGCCGGTTCGCCTGCGGTGATGGACTGGAGCAGAGTGGAAATTTTGGTCCAACGCGCGGACTCATCATCGTTGGGCTGGGGAGCGGACCAAGCCGGATTCTCGACGAAAAGATTGACGTAATAAGCGTCAGTATCGGGCGCGAGGGCAGGGGATTGGCTCATGGCAGTGCCGGATGGTTTCAGGCCTCCAATAATTGCAGCACCGATTCCGGAATGAGATTTGAATGCGCCATCAAGGCCTGGTTCGATTGCGAAAGAATGCCACGGCGCGCGCTTTCGAGGCTTTGCAGCGCCGTCGTCGAGTCATTGATCATCGGCGTGGCGGCGTCCAGATTTTCCGCGCTCACGGCCAGTTGGTCCGCCAGAGAATCGGTTTGGGTTTGATTGCCAGCGGACTGCGCGGCGGATTTGGCGGTCGCCTTTTGCGGCGTTTGCAAACTCAGGGCGGAAGAAGCGGAGTTGATGATCATAAATTAGTTGTGGGGTTGAGGGCCTGTTATTTTGTCGGCACGGTTGCGGGGGATGGGTTTGAAATCGTCGTGGTGGAAAGGCGCGGCAGTTTTGGCCGGGCGTCAGTGAGGGCTTCCTGGTTGTTCTTCTGAATTTCGTCATAGACTTCCTGACGATGCACCGGAACTTCCTTGGGCGCCTCGATGCCCAGCTTGACGATCTCACCTTCGAGCCGGATGATTTTGACGATGATGCGGCCGTCAATCACAATGCTTTCACCGGGTTTGCGGGAGAGGATGAGCATAAAAATTAGATGGTTGGATCAGGCTACCGGCAGCGGATGTTGCAGCGAGAATTGCGCGGCATTGTTGGGAATGATCTGCTTCCCGGTCAACGTGTGGCGGTTGATGATGACCGGGCCTTTCAGGTTGATCGTGGCCCTGCCTTCGCTGCGCAGGGTGCAAATATTGAATACCAACGCGTCGGAAGGATCGCTCAAATCAAGCAACTCCACGTCGTCCGCGGGAATGTCCGGCTGATAATCTGGCATGATCAAAAACGGCGAGACCACCAGGAACGCCTTCTTCGAGCTGTCGAGCATCTGCAGCCACAGGAAGGGCTCCTCCTGCGGATTGGCCGTGAGCAGAAAGTTTTTCACCTGCTCGAAACCGAGCAAACCGTAAGGCAGATGAACGCGGGTCTCATTGTTGACGCTGGCAGGCTTTTCCAGCTCGACTGGTGCTAATGTTTTCATGATAAATAATCTGTTCCGAGGATGTGAAGCAAAGAACATGCCGTGGAAAGCCGAACAAGTCGAGCGCGTTAATAATCATCATGTTATGCAGTTAAACCTGGCTGGACCGGCCATTTTACCAGGTTGATCTAGGCAAAAACGCCACCTGCCCGAATCTTCCCCGGCCATATTTGCCGGGTGAAGTTTCAGAATCTCCAAGCAATAAATTCAAAGCCTGCTGTCTCCCGGGCGATTATTTTAAGTTTACCTTTGAAGCTGCCGATGTTAAGCCAACGACCTCGTTTGCCGGGCGTGCGCATTTGCATTTCTCCGCAGCGCAGGCATTGCATGTACTCCGAAGTGCGAACTGAAGTTACCGAAGAAATAATGGTGGGCCTGGCGGAAATCGTGGTGAGCCGCGACCCGAACCTCACCCTCTGTACCTACCCGTTGGGCGCCTGCCTGGCCATCGCCATCTATGATCCCGTGGCGAAAGTCGGCGGCCTGCTGCACAGCCTGCTCCCCGATTCAGGCATTGACCCGCAACGGGCGGCCGGTCGGCCCGGAATGTTCCTGGACACAGGGCTGGCGGAATTGCTCTCGCGGGCGCTGGAACTCGGGGCAACGAAAGAAAACCTGTGGGTCTTCACCGCCGGCGGCGCGCAAATCTTGGATGAAACGGCCGGCTTCAACATCGGCAAACGCAATTACGAAGTCCTCAATCTCCTGCTGGCACAGCAGGGTTTGAACATCCGCGCGCAGGACGTCGGCGGAATGACAAACCGGACGATGCAACTCAGTTTGGAAACCGGCGAAGTGCGCCTGAAATTTTCCGGCCAGGTCAAACTCAAGCTTTTATGCCAGAAATCGCCGACTACATAAAGAGCGTGCGAAACCTGCCGCCGGCGCCGCGCGTGGTGCCGGAACTGATGCGGCTGCTGAAGCAGCCCGACGTGGACAGC
>JAQGPB010000654.1 GCA_028293265.1 Pedosphaera sp.
CATCGTGGTGGATGATGGTTCGAACGATGCCACGGCTGCCCTCGCGACCCAAGCCGGCGCGGAAGTGCTGCGCCACCAGCGATCGCGCGGGAAAGGCGCGGCGCTCAATACCGGCTGGCAGCGGGCGGTGGAACGGGGATTTTCCTGGGCATTGGCGATGGACGGCGATGGACAACATCTGGCGGCAGATATTCCCACGTTTTTATCCGAGGCGGTTGAGGAACGGGCCGACTTGATTGTCGGGAACCGTTTTGGAAATCCTGGCGCAATGCCGTGGCTGCGTCGCGCGGTGAATCAATGGATGAGCCGCCGGCTTTCACGCGCGGCCGGGATTCCGTTGCCGGATTCGCAATGCGGTTTCCGCCTGATGCGGCTTGGAGCGTGGTCCAGGCTGAACTTGCAGGCGGAGCATTTTGAGGTTGAATCAGAGGTGTTGCTGGCGTTCGCCGCGAAAGGATTCGCGGTGCGGTTCGTTCCGGTGCAGACGATTTATGGAACGGAAAGAAGCAAGATAGATCCGGTGCGGGACACGTGGCGCTGGTTTCGTTGGTGGGCCGGAGCGAGGGGAGGGAACCAAAAGCGCACGTCCGAGATGCCATGTCCAATTTCCGATCTGCAAGTTCCGCTGGCGACTGATACGCGGAAAGGGGATTGAGCAGTCGCGTCCCTGGTCACAGGGATTTTTCGCAAGGCATGGGCTCGCGTTGCGCTTGCAGCATCAACCGCGCGCCGCCATAAAGCCAGACCCGCGCGTTGGGCACGCCAGCCAGGTTCGCCAACGCGCGCCATTCGCCGACGCGCCAGCTTCGTTGCACCGACAGAAGTCCGTCGTTGCGAAAATGTTTCGGAAAGCGGTAAAGCCGCAGCAGCACCCAAAGAATGGAATATAAAACCGGGTTGCGGTGCAGATCGTTCAGGAAAAGAACTTCGCGCGTCACCCGCCAGGCTTCGCTGAAATGGCGGCAGACTTCCTCATCGGATGGCAGATGATGAGTCATCTGCGAAGCGATGACCACATCGAAAGCCCGGTCGCGAAACGGCAGGGCCGAGGCGGAAGCCGCGACCCAGGTTGCGCCGGGGTTGAGCCGCATCGCCTGCTGATTGAGATCGAGGTTGGTGATGCGCCAGTTCCAGCCGCGCTGGTTTGCCCAGCGGGTGAGGGCGTCTCCAAGCGAGCCATCGCCGGCGCCAAGATCCAGCAGCGAAAGCGAACGGCAGCGTTCTTCACCGAGCATCTTGGGGAGGAAATTTTGGAACGGACTGGCGAAGGCAAACAGGCGGTTTACTTTGCCCAGCATCGCGTAGCCTTCGGCGATTTCCGCCGCCGGGCGGTCCAGCACGTCAAAATATTCTGCTTGCAGCGTGCGGTGTTTCAAAAACATGCTCTTGAACTACGGAAACAATGACCGAAACACAAGTCAAAGCCGCGCGGGCCGCCAGCCCCGTGCGGAAAATTTTAATGCGGATATTATCCGTGCTGCTGGTCGCGGTGGTCATTGGTTGCGTGAGCCGCGTGTTGACCTCGCTGGCGAACAAAGACCCCGGCCCGGCCGGGTTCGCGCGCGGCATGGTGCACGGCGCACTCATGCCCTGCGCCCTGCCGAATCTGCTCGTGGGCAATGACGTGACAATTTATGCGCCGGTCAATACCGGACGGACCTACAAACTGGGCTACACGGTCGGCGTGAACAGTTGCGGGGCGGTTTTTTTCGGCATCTTCTTCTGGCGCCTTAATCGCTGGCGCAAACGGGTAAAAGCTGGAGTGTAGCTTTTTGCGCAACTTAGCAATCATGTCCTGAGTGCTAAAATGTCCGAATTGGTGGTAGTGCCTTAATTTGGTTTCCTAAAATGCCTAAACACCGCCCAAATCGCCAAATAGACGAAGAACCCGCAACCGGCAGCAATCGCCATTTGGCGGTCTTTCTTCAATAAGCCAACCAAGCTCAAAACCGCGAATATGAACATTCCAAGCATTCCCCGAAATGGTAAGAGGTGTCGAATATTCATTTCTTATGAAGTGCCCGCAAGTCGCAGCACGCGTAATTTATGCCCGCTCAATACCACGAAGCAGCCAGCCCATGATTCCACGTCTTCGCGGCAGAAAATTTCGACAACCCGCCGGGTCAACGCCAAACGGCCGGCATCAGGCAGGCGCACGAGCAACAAGCCATGGTGTGTTCCAGGTTGGAATTTGCGCACGTCGGAAAAGTCGAGGTCTTGCGTAATGAGAAATCGTTCCGCCGCCTGCGCCGCTGCCCAAACGGCGGGGTCATCTCGCCCTGCCAAACCCTCCTGTCGGACATTATCCGCGTCGTGATTCAAAGCCGCAAGTTCTGCGAGCAGCGATTCCGGCAGGTTTTCATCCAGCTTGAGTTTCACGCGGCCACTGCCGGCAGTGATGGCACTGGCAAATCATCGGCAGCGGATGCGGCGGCAAACGCGATGACCGCGCGTAAACCATCGCGAGTTACAGTGGGAAAATCCTCCAATAACTCAGCCTCGGTCGCTCCCTCCGCGAGGCTGGCGAGCAGTGTCCGCACCGGCACGCGCGTCCCTTTGACAACCAGCTCCCCGCCGCACAATTCTTTGCGCCGTTCAAAGTAGTCCGCGTAGTTGAAGTTCATAATCTTAATTGACTTTTCTGGCTGCGAGTTCAACCGTGCACATCTTGCATACGTTAGCTAGGAAACCGGTTTGGAGCAAGCAGGTTTGTTTACGATGGATACGGGAACCGCTTCGGACCGCATACGCGCTTGCCAAGCGGCGGGGTTGAAATTATCTTTCGCGTCCTTATGGAAAAAGTTGTCATCATCGGTACGGGGTGCGCGGGGCTGACGGCCGCGCTTTACACGGCGCGGGCGAACCTTCAGCCGCTGGTGCTCACGGGCTTGCAGCCGGGCGGGTTGCTGACGACGACGAGTATTGTCGAGAATTATCCCGGTTTTCCAGAAGGCATCGACGGCTACGAACTGATGGTGCGGATGCAGAAGCAGGCGGAGCGGTTCGGCGCGCGGGTCAAGTTCGCCACGGTGGAGGCGGTGGACTTTTCCAAGCAGCCGCTCGTGCTGACGGTGGATGGCGAGAAGGTGGAGAGCGAGACGGTGATCATCGCGAGCGGGGCGGGGCATCGTCACCTGGACCTGGACAGCGAAGCGAAGCTGGAGAAAAAGGGCGTGACCTATTGCGCGACCTGCGACGGCGCGCTGCCGATGTTCCGGCATCAGGCGCTGGTGGTGGTGGGCGGCGGCGATTCGGCGTGCGAAGAGGCGACTTATCTGACGCGGTTTGCCTCGACAGTTTACCTCGTGCATCGGCGCGATACTTTGCGGGCGTCGCGCATCATGGCAGAACGCACGCTGGCCAACCCGAAGATCAAACCGGTCTGGAACTCGGTGGTCACGGAAGTAATGGACGTCGACTTGGACAAGGTGACGGGCGTGCGCGTGAAGAATTTGATGACCAACAAGGAGAGCGTGGTGGATTGCGCGGGGGTGTTTGTCGCCATCGGGCACATTCCCAACACGCAGCTTTTCAAAGGCGTCATTGACATGGAGGACAACGGTTACATCATTCCCAAGCGCGGGACGGAGACGAACGTGCCGGGAGTGTTTGTCGCCGGCGATTGCGCGGACGAGGTTTATCGCCAGGCCATCACGGCTGCGGGGCAGGGCTGCGCGGCGGCAATTGACGCGGAGCGGTATCTGGCGGCCAGGAACGAGTGAGAATGCGATCATGGAAATATTGGAAAAAGAATTAAGCGAACTGAAGGCGTTCATCGCCGAGCTCAAGGCGGACCGGGCGGCGCAAAAGGCAAAGGAAAAAAGCGAGAGCTGGACCAAATATACGTCCATGTCCATCGTGTTCATCGCGGTGCTGGCGGCGATTGCGACGCAATGGGCGGGAAGATATTCCGGGCGGACGTTGGTGCAGTTGAACAGCGCCACTTTCCTCCAGGCCGCCGCCTCGGACAAGTGGGGCGAGTTCCAGGCCAATTCCATCAAGCGGAACCTTTACGAAACGATCCATGATTCCGCGCCCAAAGATCCGGCCAACATTGACGTTAATGCGGCCAAGCGCGAGGAGAATTACAACGCCAAGATCAAGAAATACGACGAAGGCAAGCAGCGGGCTTCCGATGAGGCGAAGGACCT
>JAQGPB010000061.1 GCA_028293265.1 Pedosphaera sp.
TAACTTGGAAGCGCAGCCAGCGATCTCCCGTCGGCAGCGAAGCGCTCAGCGCAAGATAAGCGGCCACGATGATCGGTTGAAGGTAATTGGCGATGGCCACGGTGTTGGGTGCAATAATGGACAAACTGGCCGCCAATATCCCCAAGGCGGGCAAGAGCGCGGCGAGCAAAATCATCTCGTGCCGGAAACCAAGACCCGACGCGAAATCGCGACGTTGTTTTATCCATGCCCAGGGCAGCAAAAAGGCCACCAGCAAGACACCGGGGACGGTGCGGATGACCTTCATCACTTCCTGCCAATGCGGCATCCGCAAACCGGTGAGGAAAGGAGTTTGGCGAACATTTTCCATGAAGCCGGCCCACGGTGTTGGCAAAGTCTCCTTCACCAGCAAGGCCAGGATTGCAGGCGTCAATATCATCACGGCCAGGGGAAGGAACGGGATCGGTTCTTTGTCCACGCGGCAGGCGGCGATGGTGGCCAGGGAAACGATTAGCAGATAGATGCCGCCAATCTGCAAACTGGCGCAAAACGCGAGCACGACAAACAGAACCATCAGCCAGATCCACGGGCCGGATTTTGCCGAAGCAGAGCGGCCAAAAATCCGCTGTGACCGAACGCAGGCGTAAAGCGCGAGCACGCCCAGCAGATGCGCCAGGCTGTCCGGGCGGTCGTGAAATGTAAAAGTCAGCAGAAAACATCCCGCCAGATTGACACACCAGGCGGGTGTTTGCAGCCGCCGAAAAATCGCCAGCAACACCAGCAGGTAAAGCCCGAATAAAAAAAGATGCAAGCCCATTGCCGACAAGGCCGACACGCCGAAGATGGACATCCACCCCAGCAGCCCGGCCTGATAGAGCGGCGGATAGGCGCTGAAAACTTCCGTGCCGGAAATGGGAAAGGCTTTCGCCACGCAAGGATTGAAATAACCGCCATGCAGGAGATGATGAATCACGGCGCCATCATAAAAAAAAGCGTCATTGGCCGGCACCGGTTGGGCGGAAAAAACAAAGAGCGCGATTTTCCAACCGAAGACCAGGGCGAAGACGAGCCACGGATGCTTGCGAATCATGATGGGCGAAAAACGGTCATCGAATCAGTTAGAGACTTTTGCTCATTGCAGGCTAAAATACCGCCTTGGGGCTTGTCAATCGCCAACGCCCTCGGCTAATTTCTGGATATTATTAAGCAGACCAGAAGTTCAACGTCCCCTGTGGCCGCCAGTTTACCAACTGCCTCCATCCCGCTCTGCGTGGACCTGGATGGAACGCTCATCAAGACCGATGTCTTGTGGGAATCCATGGTGCTGCTGCTCAAGCGCAATCCGCTTTACCTGCTGGCGCTGCCTTTCTGGCTGCTGCGGGGCCGGGCGGTTTTGAAAAAGGAAATTGCGGCGCGGACGGAATTGAACCCGGCAAACCTGCCTTATCACCAGCCATTTCTCGAATATCTGCGGGCCGAGCGGCGCGCCGGTCGGCGGCTCATCCTCGCCACCGCGGCGGACATCCGCTTGGCGCAACAGGTGGCCCGGCATATCGGGCTTTTCACCGAGGTCGTGGCCAGCGATGGCAAAACCAACATGCGCGGCAAGGCCAAGGGCGACACGCTCACGGAAAAATTCGGCCCAAAAGGCTTTGATTACGCGGGCAACTCGACCGTGGATCTGCCGGTCTGGCTGCAGTCTCGTCAGGCCATTGTCGTGAACGCCAACGACCGTTTGGCGCGGCAGGCCGGTGAGCGAACGACTGTTGCCCAGGTTTTCAATGAACCCGGCTCCGCTTTGTCCGCATTGATTAAAGCCTTGCGACCGCACCAATGGGTCAAAAACTTGATCATCTTCGTGCCATTGCTAACGTCGCATAACCTCGGCAACCCGGCGCTGCTCCTCGCCGCCACCCTTGCGTTTGTTTCATTCAGCCTGTGCGCTTCCGGCATCTATGTGCTCAACGATCTCTGCGACCTTGAAGCTGATCGTCATCATGCCACGAAGAAATTCCGCCCCTTCGCTTCCGGTCAACTGGCGTTGCCGGTGGGTTTCGTGCTGGTTCCGCTGATGCTCGGCTTGAGCACCGGAGTTGCCTTGTGGCTGTCCTGGAAATTCACCGCCGTGCTGGCGCTCTATCTTATGCTTACCACCAGTTATTCCTGGCGCGTGAAACAGATACCGTTGCTGGATGTTTTTTTTCTGGCCGGGCTTTATACGATGCGGCTCATCGGCGGCCATGCCGCAACGGGGATTGCGTATTCTTTCTGGCTGCTGGCATTTTCGATGTTCCTTTTCCTGAGCCTGGCACTGGTGAAACGCTTCACCGAACTTAAGGACTTGCGCCGGCAAAACGGGCGTGACACCAAGGGCCGCGGTTACAACAGCGACGATCTGGAACTGGTTGCCATGCTCGGGATCGCCAGCGGGTTCATCGCCGTGCTGGTGATGGCCCTGTATGTCAACAGCGAGCAAGTGCAAGTTTTATACAAGTATCCTGAGTTGCTGCTGCTGATGTGCCCGTTGCTTTTGTATTGGATCAGCCGCGTCTGGTTGATCGCGCATCGGGGCCAGATGCATAGTGATCCAATTGTTTTCGCGCTCAAGGATCGTGCAAGCTATCTCATCGGCGCGCTCACCGCCGGCGTCCTCTGGCTGGCAACCGGTCATTATCATTGGCCATTATAAATCTGATGCGACACTTGTCTGCCCTGTCCGCCGAATGAAACAACGCCTCGACAACTGGTTTCACGACACAGTTTCAGCGCTTGCCTATTCAGCGGCGCAGGTCCGAGCCGACGCAACCCGACCCGATTTGCAGCCCCCTTATAATGACCTCACCCAATTCGTCCTGGCCCAACACGCGCGCATGGCTGGCTACCTGCGCACTCCGCTGCTGACTGCAACGCTGGGTTTCGATCTGCTGGGAATTTTGGGCGGAAGCGGTCGCTTTCATAAATTGCCGCCCGCGCTCCGCATGCTCCAAATCGAAGCATGGAAAAATTCCAACATCGGCTTCAAACGCGATTTGATGCGTTACTTCGAAAGTCTCGCGCTCCTCGAATTATATAGTCGTCCCGATACCGGCGAAAGGACCACCCAACCGGCTGCAGCGTTGTCCCGGCAGGTGATTTCCGCGCCGGCACGCGAGAGCCGACATGAAATCGTTGTCATCGGTTCCGGGCCGGGCGGCGCCATCACCGCTTGCTTGCTGGCCGAAGCAGGACGCAACGTTTTGCTGATCGAAGAAGGCGATTATCTTTCGCTCGAATCGTGCGCGCCCTTTTCCCGGGAAGAAATGGTGCAAAAATATCGCAACGGCGGACAAACCGTGGCGATGGGCGCGAACAAGGTCGCTTACGTGGAAGGCCGTTGCGTCGGTGGCGGCAGCGAGATCAACAGCGGCCTTTATCACCGCACACCGCCGGACATCCTCGAAACCTGGCGCAAGGAATTCCTCGTGGACGGCCTCACGCCGGAAGAACTGCGGCCCCATTTTGAAGCGTGCGAGAAAGAGGTTTCGGTTTCATTCTTGCCCGGCCCGGCGCCGGCAGCTTCGTTGAAATTGCACGAAGGCACCACCCGCCTGGGCTGGAAATCCCTGGAAGTGCCCCGCTGGTTCAGTTACGCGAGCGGAACCACCAACGCGGCCGGCGGCAAACGCCAGTCCATGACCGAAACCTTCGTCCCGCGCTTTTTGAACACCGGCGGCCGGCTCCTGCCCCGCACGCGCGTCGAAAGCATCCGCCAAGACGGCGGCAACTGGATCATCACTGCGCACCACGCCGCGACCGGCGCGCTTCGCATCACCGCTGAAACGTTGTTCATTTGCGGTGGCGCGGTTCAAACGCCGGCCCTGTTGCGCCGCAGCGGCATCACCCGGAACATCGGCAACTCGCTTCGCCTCCATCCCACCGTCAAAGTCGTCGCCAAATTTCCTGAACCGGTCAACTCCGCGCAGATGGGCGTGCCGGTGCATCAGGTGAAGGAATTCGCGCCGCGCTTCAGTTTCGGCTGCTCCATCAGCACGCCGCCCTATCTCGCTTTGGCGCTGCTCGATCATCCCCAACAGGCCCGCGCGTTAAGCGATGAATGGCCGCAGATGGCCACCTATTATGCGATGATCACCGGGGAGGGTCGCGGCAGCATTCGTTGCCTGCCCGGATGCCGCGATCCCTTGGTGCGCTATAATCTTACTGCCTCCGACCGCCGCGACTTGGGCGAAGGTTTGCGAAAACTTTGCCTGGCGCTCTTCGAAAGCGGTGCCACCTCACTTTATCCCGGCATCACCCGCTCGCCGTCATTTCACAATCACGACGACCTTGGAGCCCTGCCCAACGCCCTGCCTTCCGGCCTCACCAGCCTGATGACCATTCACCTTTTTTCCTCCTGCCCGATGGGCGAAGACCACTCCAAGTGCGCCACGAATTCCTTTGGCCGCGTGCATGGTTTCAAAAACCTCCATGTGAACGACGCCAGCCTGCTCTGCACCGCCCCGGGCGTCAATCCACAGGGCTCGGTCATGACGATTGCCCGGAGGAATGTCTTGAAATTTCTTGGATAACCAAGGTGGCCGAAAATTATGCGCCAAAGCCGGCAAAGAATCGAAAGCGGGGCGATGTGGACCGATGGCGAGTCGGATTGTAAGGGCTGATCCCTTCGCCCAAACCTCACTTTCGCGCACATGCGCAAATGTGCTAAAATGCCTGCTCCAAATCCTTGACAATCGAAGGTGAAACTGGCGTAGCTGCACCGGGGTCTTCGTCCACAAAGCGATACTTTTTCAGCCTTAAAAACCGCTTCTCCACCAGATGCCAGCTTGCAAATGCGGCCAACAGGCTCAACGGCACCGCCGCTGCGACCATCCGCCACGGATTATGCAGGGCCGGGCTAAGCGCCAACAATTGTTGAATCGGAAAGGCGTACAGATAGACGCCGTACGAAAGGTCGGTGGTGTCACACCATTTGGTAAGCGCAAATGGTTTTGCATAACCGATCCGCATGGCCAGATAGGTCAAAGCAAACGGGGACATGAACAGCACTGAAATGTTGGCGAACACGGACGCCGCCAGCAGTGCGGCCAGCCCGATGGCAATTGACCAGCGAAACGGAAGCTTATCGCGCCACAACCACGCGCACATGCCCGCGCTGAAGTATGCCAAAAACCTCATATGCACAGACGGTGTGTCAGGGTGCAAAATGACGGACCTTGCGAACAGCAAGTACGACCCCATGAACAAGGCCAGCACGAGCGAACGGAATTTGAACAGACAGAACAATCCCACCAGGCAGACCAACAGGT
>JAQGPB010000126.1 GCA_028293265.1 Pedosphaera sp.
AAATGCTCAACTCATCAATGGCCCCATAAAAACTGGCCGGCGGAAAACCAGAATTGTTGCCCATCGCGCCGATGCAGGCGGGCGTTGAAAATTGAAACTGGTTCGTGTAAGCCAGCACGGCCCCGGCGTTGCTATCAATGAAAAAGACGACGTTCGTCGCCGACTTCGTGACCGCGACATGATGCCAACCCGTGTCCGCGATGCCCCCGGACGATGTGATGGCATCCTCTCCGATTTTGCTCAAGAGCAGCGTGCCGCCATCATTGATGCCAAACCCATAGCCACCACCGCCAAAGCTGAACAAGAGTCCGGGGCCGCCGTTGGGTGAACTGATGAATGTACTCGCCCGCTGGACCCAGGTTTCAATGGTGAAATCCTGCAATTGCAGGTTCGTCGCATTGCCAATGTGCACCGCGGCATTGCCGCCGTTGAAGGAAAAGCATTGCCCGCCCTGCTGCCCGTTTTCGTAACTGACCCCATTCAAGAGCGTGCCGTTGTTCCCGCCAATGATATCAAGCGCATTGCCGTCCCCCGGCCACCAGGCAACCAGACCGGCGGGCGGCGGCACACAGGGCGGCGGCGGGCGGACCGTCAACATGGCATTGGAACTGGTGATTGAGCCAGCCTGGTTCGTGACCACCATGGCATAATTGCCCGATTGCCCGAACTGCACATTGGTCAAGGTAAGTGACGCGTTCGTTTCTCCATTAATTTTAATCGTGTTGAAGGTCCAGTGGTAACTCAAAGGCAACGAACCGGTGACGGCGGGTGAAAAAGTCACCCTGTTGCCCGGAAAACACGCGAGTGACGCTGGTTGGAAGTCGAGCGCGGGCGGACTGGTGGGAAAAAATTCTATATCGAACCCGGTTGTATCAATGGACCCGGTCAAGCTGCCATCGCCATAAATGCAGGCCGTGTTGAAGCTAAATGAAGCCGGAGCGGGGTCGGTGAACGAGCATTGGCTGATGAGGTTTGAACCTGCGATGATGGTGCTGACATCCAGTCCGCCGTCCGTGTTGCGTATCAGCGTCATCGTCAATGTGTAAGTCTGTCCGCTTGGCACACCGTTATTGTAATTGGCTGCTTGTACTGTCCAGCCGATACGCCCGGGATAATCTGGTCGAAATAATGCGGATGGACTTGACGCGTCCGTTCTGCCTGCCAGATCAACAATCCGAAACAGACTGCCGGCATAAGCGCCCATGAACGTGGTGTAACCGCCATACGCGGCGTCGCCGGGCGCGGCGTCGTTCGTGAGGCGATTGGCATCCGGAGTGAACAGCAGCGCAATGGCCATCGGCGTTTCGGTGTTAAGCGTCAGGATATTTTTTGGCGTAAACGTCCACGTCAACCGGATCTGATTGCCCGGTTGGGACAAGGTAACGGGAGTGTTCGTCGGCGCGAAATAGGTGGTCCAGAACTGCTGCTGGTTGGTGAAAGTCGTTTGCAGATGCCCGGTTGTGGCGATCAGCAATCCACTGGAGTCAAACCAATTGGTTCTCGCAAGCGTGTCTCCATAACTGGTCAGGGCGAGACCAAGCCCGGCTGCGATGAGAAATCTTTTCATGTGTGAAAATGGAATTGAGTCGGACCCTGAGGCACCGGAAGATTCAATCCTCACCATTTCCTTGGGTCAAGAAAATTGAAGGCGCAAGCAGCCGATGGGGCGCATCTCAGTTTCTGGCAGGTAACTTCACACCATCCGAAAGGCCTGAAAGGCCGTCCTAATCCCAATTTCCCTGGACAATTCGCTCTCAAATATGGCACAGTCCAGAGCGCGTGAGCAAACAAGGAGCGCAACGAAGGACACCCCACGGTGCCCGCGAGAACTGGCCCATTCCCCGCCGGAGAAGCGACCTTTTGCCCAAATGCCCCCATCGAAACCGTGCCGCCCAGGAGAATGGCCTTCCATCCCCCTCCCATTGCTCTGACCACCATTCCCATGACATATTTCGCCTTTCCCCGTTTGCCGTTTTTTGCGCCTATTCAGGGCCCCGCAAACCAGCTTCTGTACAGGCTATTCGGGCTTATTCGGGCTTATTACAGGCTAATCTGGAAATATATATAATCGGCCAAGCGGTAAAAAAAAGGCCGGTTCCCGCACTTTTGTCGTTTCCGTCGCTCGGCCCCTGCCACCTTCAACCCTCAACCCTCAACCATTTCCGCGCGGAGTTTCTCGCCAAATCTCGCCAAATTCCACGTTCACGCTCAACCCTCAACCTGCCTAAAAAGTCACCTTTGTTCACAAAAACAAAAAATTTCCCCTCCAATGGTCAAAAAGAAACAATTCGCCCGACACCTCGCCTCTCTGGCTCAACCACTCATTTGCCTCATCGCAACCGGGCGCCTCCGCGCACTGCCCCCGAACTCGCGGCCAGCAGGCCCCCTCTCCTCCATGCAATGGAGGAGAGGGCTGGGGAGAGGAGGCGCTGCTTGCCCAAGCCAACGTCGGTTTTTGCAAACAAGATTTCCCTCTCCCCGGCCCTCTCCCACTCCTGCGTCGTGGGAGAGGGAGAAGCATCGGGGGCTGTGCGCGGATGCGCCCATCGCAACCGGCAGCGGATTTTCACCCTTTCTTTTTGCCAATCATGGCCTAGAATTCCAAATAACTATTTAACGAATGAATACATCTATCGAGGAAGGTCTTTCGGGGTTGGCAAACCAATTGCGCATTGATTCCATTGCGGCCACGACCGCGGCGGGGAGCGGTCATCCCAGTTCCTGCGCTTCGGCGGCGGATCTGGTGGCGGCGCTGTTTTTCGGGCACATGCGGTTTGATCCCAAGAATCCAAAATACGCAAACAACGACCGTTTCATTTTATCGAAGGGCCATGCCGCGCCGTTGCTCTACTCCGTCTGGGCGGAACTGGGCCTTTTTCCGCGGGAACACCTGCTGACGTTGCGCCAGTTGAGCAGCGATCTGGAAGGCCATCCCACGCCGCGTCTGCCGTTCGTGGATGTGGCGACCGGTTCGCTGGGCCAGGGCCTGGCTGTGGGTGTGGGAATGGCATTGTGCGCGCGACTGGACAAGCTGGATTATCGCACTTACGTGCTGATGGGTGACGGTGAAACTGCGGAAGGCTCCGTCTGGGAAGCGGCATCGCTGGCAGGCATCAACAAACTGAGCAACCTGGTGGCGATTGTGGATGTAAACCGCCTCGGCCAAAGCGAGCCGACGGCATTGGATTGGGAAATGGACGCCTACCGCAAGCGTTTCGAGGCGTTCAATTGGCGCACCGAAGTGATCAACGGCCACGACATGGAGGAAATTTTGGAAGTGCTGGGCGCCGCGGGCCTCGGCACGCAGCCGCTGGCGATCCTCGCCAAGACGCAGAAAGGCCACGGCATCTCGTTCATAGAAGACAAGGAAGGCTGGCACGGCAAGGCGCTCTCCAAAGATGAAGCCGCCACGGCCATCGCCGAACTCCAGCCCAAGGCAAAGTCCGGCCTGCCGGAGCCAATCCCCGCGCCGACGGCCCTGCCGCTGCCCAAGAATGAAGCGCCCGCCGGTTATCCCGCGCCCGCCTACAAGCTGGGCGACATGGTGGCGACGCGCGAAGCCTACGGCACCGCGCTCGTGCGCATCGGCGAGGTGGACGAACGCGTGGTCGCCCTGGACGGCGACACGAAGAACTCGACCTATGCGGACAAGTTTTTCAAGAAATTTCCCGAGCGTTCCACGGAATGCTACATCGCCGAGCAGAACATGGTCGGCGTGGCGACCGGTTTCGCGACGCGCGGCAAGGTGCCGTTCGCCTCGACGTTTGCCTGCTTTTTCAGCCGCGCCTACGACCAGATTCGCATGGGCGGAATTTCCATGGCGAACGTGAAGCTGGTCGGTTCACACGTCGGCGTGAGCATCGGCGAGGACGGCACTTCGCAGATGGCATTGGAAGACATTGCCATGATGCGCGCGGTGGCGGGCAGCGTGGTGCTTTATCCCAGCGACGCGGTGAGCGCGGAAAAACTGGTGGATCAGATGGCGTTGCACAAGGGCATTTCGTTTCTGCGCACGTCGCGGCCCAAGACGCCGGTGATTTACGGCAACGACGAGCAATTCCCCATCGGCGGCGCAAAAATCCGCCGCCAGGCCGCCGGCGACAAGGTGACCGTCGTGGGCGCGGGCGTGACGCTCTTCGAAGCACTCAAGGCCGCTGACGCGCTGGCCAAGGAAGGCATCGGCATCACGGTGATTGATGCTTACAGCGTGAAGCCATTGGGCAAAGACGTCATCAAAGCCGCCGCGCAAAAAACCGGGAATCTCGTGGTGACGGTCGAGGATCATTATCCCGAGGGCGGTCTGGGCGATGCGGTCGCGGGCGAGTTGAGCGAGGACGGCATCAGGGTCCACAAGCTGGCCGTGCGCGAACTGCCCCATTCTGGCAAGCCGGAAGAGTTGCTGGCGAAATATGGCATTGATTCGGCGGCGATTGTAAAGGCAGTCAAGGCGCTGGCCTGACGCCGGCAAGGGCATTTTCTGGCACATTTCCAGCTTCCTTTCAGAGCATGGGAATGCCGCGTTGTACCGTTTTGCGCCTGCGACTAAGCATCGCATGCCTGTTTTTATTTGGGTTCGCTTTCATGGCGCGCGCCGAGGTGGTGAGATGCGATATTTGCGGCCAGCCCTTGCAACTCACGTTTTATACGGTCGAGGACCGGGTCGAGCACAAAAATAAAAAGCTTTGCCAGGATTGCGAGAAAATCGAAGCGCGATGCTTCATTTGCAACCTGCCGGTGCGGGAGGGATTTAAACGCCTGCCCGATGGCCGGTATATCTGCGCGCGCGAACTGAATAGCGTCATTGAGTCGGAGTCCGACGCCAAGGAGATTTGCAAAGGTGTGAGGAATGACCTGGACCGGCTGCTGTCCCGGTTTTTGACGTTTCCAGACGACAACGTCCAGCTTTCCATCGTGGACCAGTTTCATCTGTCGAGCCTGTTCAAAGCGCCTGGCGACGAAAATTCGTCCGTGGAAGTTTATGGCGCAACCTCCACGCATACGCTGCCGGGACATAAGTTCGTGCATTCAGTGGATTTGTTGAGCCATTTGCAGAAGCCACGCCTGATGGCCGTGTGCGCCCACGAATACACGCATACCTGGATGAATGAGAACCTGACGCGTGAGCGGCATGTTTCGATTGAAAAGAATACCATGGAAGGGTTCTGCGAATTGGTCGCCTACAAGTACATGGAAAGTCTCAATGAACAAGGCGAAATGGAGCACCTCAAGCAAAACAATTATACCGTGGGCCAGATCCTCGTTTTGATCGAAGCGGACAACAAATACGGCTTCAACGCAGTGATGGAATGGATTAAGAATGGCGAGGACACGACCTTGAGCCTGGCGAATCTCGACCGCGTAAGGGCGCTGCGGGATGGCGTTGTGACGCACGCCGCGCCAGCCGCCGCGCCAGGCCTGGTGTACGGCACGGCCGCGGTTCCCACACCTGTGCCCGACACGCTGGTGCTCAAGGGAATTTCCGGCAGCGGCACGCACCGGTTCGCGCTGATCAATAACACAACTTTTGAAGCGATGGAAAAGGCCAAGGTGCGCGTGGGCCAGACCACCCGTACGGTGAACTGCCTGCAGATTGGCAAGGATTCCGTGACCATCCAGGTGGATGGCTCGGCTGAAAAGCAGCAGCTTTTCCTACGGTAGGGGCGTCAATGCGCCACCCAGCCTTTGCCGGGGATATATTCGCGGCTGCCGGGATCGGAACTTGCGCAGCCAACCGCGATCAGCGCCACCGCCAGCAACAGGAGCATGCAGATTCTTGACATGCGCCAATATTATTCAAGATTGCCAAGAGGGCAAGCGTGATGCACATTGCCTTGGGTAAGCGGCATGATGGAGATCCCGAAATATCTGAAAGGCCAATTACTGCTGGACAGCGGCCAGTTGAACGGGTCGTTTTTTCAGCGGACAGTCGTCCTCGTCTGCCAGCATGATGCTGAAGGAGCGTTCGGCCTGGTCTTGAACCGTTCCAGCGGCAACAAACTTGGCGAGATGATTGTCGCCGACGTGCCCGACCAACTTAAGGAGCAGACACTGTACCTCGGCGGGCCCGTACAACTTTCCGCATTGAGCTTTCTGCATTCAGACAATTTTTTGCCCGAGGCCAGCGTCATGCCGAATCTCGATCTCGGCCATTCGCTCGACACGCTGGTTGAGCTGGGCGAATCATTTTCCTCCACCAAGAAAATGAAAATGTTCGCGGGCTATGCCGGCTGGAGCCCCGGCCAGCTTGAAGACGAAATGAAGCGCAAAGCCTGGGTGACCCACCCCGCCTCGCTCGACCTCGTGTTCGACACCGACCCCGACCAGCTCTGGCAAAGCATCCTGCGTCAAAAGGGAGTGAAGTATCGGTTGATCGCGGAGATGCCGGAGGATGTTTCGCTCAACTGACCATCCCTGCCTTGCGTCCGCCGCGCCGTGGCTTGCCATAGCTGACGCGGCGCGATTTTTCCTCGGGCTTGCCGTCGCCGGTGGCGCGTTTTAGTTCGCGGATCTGGTCGCGGAGCAACGCCGCTTTTTCGAATTCAAGATTGTTCGCGGCGGCCAGCATCTCTTCCTCCAGTTCGCGGACGGTTTCGGTCACGTCGAAATCCACGCCTTTCTCGTGCAGCAGCAGGTTGGCCTGGTCTATGACCTCATGATGGGAGGACAGGCTCTCCTCGACGGCCCGGCTCACGCTGCGCGGAGTGATGTTGTGCTCCTTGTTATAGGCCACCTGCCGCTGCCGGCGATACTCGGACACCGCCAAAAATTTCTGGATGCTCTGCGTCTTCACGTCCGCGTATAAAATCACCTCGCCGTTCAAATGCCGTGCGGCGCGTCCCGCAGTTTGCATGAGGCTCGTCGTGGAACGGAGATAACCCTCCTTGTCCGCGTCCAGAATCGCCACCAGCGAAACCTCCGGCAAGTCCAGGCCCTCGCGCAACAGGTTGATGCCGATCAACACGTCGAATTCGCCCTTGCGCAATCCCCGCAAAATTTCTACGCGCTCGATGGCGTCAATCTCGCTGTGCAGATAACGCACGTTGATGCCGATGCCGCGCAGGTATTCGCTCAGTTCCTCCGCCGTCCGCTTGGTCAGCGTGGTGACCAGCACCCGCTCCTTGAGTTCGACCCGTTTGCG
>JAQGPB010000135.1 GCA_028293265.1 Pedosphaera sp.
AGCCGGGCCATCCGGTCGCGGTAACTCGTGAACGCATCCTTGGGCCGGGGTGCGGTGTATGACCCCAAAAATGCGGCCAGCAAAACCAAAATCGCAAGCCCGGCCACAACCAGCGCCGGCGTGATGATACGCTCGCGGCCGGGGTGGGCGGCTGGAACCGCGCCGCCTTCAGGCCGGCTCGGAGTGTTACCATGGATGGCACGATGCTTTTCAAACCAGGCGGCAAGTTGCGGGTCGCGCCGGGCCAATTCGAGAGCTTCGCCGACTTTCGGGTCGGTCGCGGTCTCCCCGGGCCGGTAGCGGGCCAGGATTTCTTTGGCTTGATCGCTATCCATGCCAGACCTGCGAGGTTGGACGATGAAGGACGGCGGATGCCGAATGAGAAAGGCGAGGCACGTCACTGCGTGCGAGTGAATTTCCCGTTCGTTTTTCCTGATTGCCGTGCATCAGCCACGAGTTTGCCCCGGCCAGGGCGGAAAGGCGAGCCAAAACCAGTCAGGAACATATTCTCCACCCAGCCATCTTAATTTTGCGGTGTTTAAACATCAAAAAACCATCGAGCCGGCAAAATGAAAAAATTTCCGTAACCTCGACCACGAACGAAAGGTCACTGGGCTTGTGAACGGCCATGCAAAAATCAAAATTAAGCCCGCCACGATCCGGGTGGGCGTCTGGACCACGGTGGAATTCGCGGTAGTGCCTCAAGTCAGGGTCGGGCGCTTCAGAAATCGTGGCTGGCTTGTCCCGTTCGCAAGTCCCGGGCGGCTGCTGCCGCGCCCCTCCGTGCAACCAGACGCGAATCCAAAACTAAAGCGCCGGATCAGTCCATAGTCCGAAAAATCGGCAGTTGAAGGAAGGCGGACAGGGTGGGCGCCGACTATTGGCGTGTTTTGAATTTTAAGGAAAGAAGTTGAGGCGTGGCCGGCATTGAACCCGCAATTTTTCAAGAATAAATACTGAAGCTGATCGGGGCGCCGCAGAGCCGGCAAATGTTCAAGGCGCCACGATCCGGTAGAAACGACTCGGATACTGGGCCGAGTTAGTATCGGTAAAGGTGAATGGGTTCGCGGCCGGCAATAGCGAGCCGATCTGCGTCCAAGAGTTCGGATCCGCCGGGTTCGTGGTCGCCTGAATCAAAACAGTTTGCAAGACCGGGCCGCCCACGGACGCGGTGAGTTGAAAGCCTCCGCCGGCGGACGGCGCAGCGCCGCTCAGGAGCGGGGAAACTGGCACGGGATTGACTGCCGTGGGGCCGACATCAAAAAAGGAGGCGTATCCCTCCGCATCATACGCGCGCACGCCCCATTCATGCATGGAACCGGAAACCAGGCCGGTGATCGTTGCGGTCGTGTTTGTGAAGTTCGCACCATAAGAAGTGTAAGTAATGCCGTTATTGATCCATCCCCAAATCTCGTACCTGGCGATTGGCACGGGGCCGGGCGAAGGGTCCCACGCCAGGCTGACGCTGGTGGAGGTGAGTCCTGTCACCCGGAGATTGGTCGGAGGCTGCGGGCTCAGCGTGGTGGCCGTGATACCCGCATACCCGGACGTCCCGCTTGCCGCTGCCGCAACAACGTAATAGGTCTGAGTCAGGCCCGGCGTCAGTCCGAATATTGTTATCATGGGCAAAGTTGTGGAACTTCCAATCTGCGTGTACCAGACGGTTCCACCGCTGCCCTTCGGGTCGTGGATGAAGTGCCGCAGGTAAACGCTGTAGGTTGTGGGGCCCGCCAATGGGCTTTCAGGGTCCCACGAGAGCGTCACCGAATTTTCGGCCACACTCACCACCGTCAAGTTGGTGAGAATGGCCGGCGGCGGGTTGGGGACGACGAGGGCAAAATTCCAATCCACGTAACCGGCATAATTCGTTGCGCGAATAGTCACCGAATTGGTGCCAATCTGACTGGCCTGCGGCGTCCAAGCAATGGCACCGCTGTAAGTGTCCACCTGCATTCCATCCGGGCCGTTCAACACCAGATAAGTCGGCTGTGGATTGCCAGTCGCGCTGATGGAAGAAGCGTAAGCCGCCTGATAAATGGCCGATAAGCTCGGATACTGCGTGAACACCGGCGCGCTGTCCGACACGTTCAACTGCTGACTCCGCCAGACATCGCCAACGTCGTTGCCATTGGTGTCCATGCCGCCCATCACGATCAGCCGGCCCAGGCTGTCCACGCCCATGGCGGAGGCGCTCAAACCTTCGGGCAGAGGAGTCGAGATCACCCATGAATTGGCGGTGGGATCGTAAACCTGAACCACATTGGTCGTGACCCCGCCGGAAGTCCCGCCGACGACATAGATTTTCCCGTCCGGCCCCAACGTCGAAGCACTTCCAGCGACGGCGACCGGCATAGGCGCCATCGCAATCCAGCTATTTCCGCTCACCGAGTAACGCAGCACGACGGGGGTCTCTGTCCCAGACGTTGTGTTGGTGAGTCCGCCGAAAATGTAAATGTAGTTCGTGCGATTGAAAACAGCAGGGAAATTGCAAAGGGTCCCGGGAAGACTCGCGATGGCCGCCCAACTGTCCGAGTCGGGATCATAACGTTCCGCAGATGAAAGCGGCTGGCCGCTGTCATCCAAGCCGCCCAGGGCATAAGCGTAGCCATTGCGGTCAGAAGCATAGCCGAGATAAGAACGCGCAACGCTCATCGGGTGCAAGATTTGCGGAGTGTCGCCGGAAGGACTGTAACCGATCACGCTGCTCGTGGAGTTGGTCCCGTCGCTGCCGCCATAAACGATGATCATTCCGCCGTTCGCCACGGCGCCCGGCGCGATGTTGACGCTGAACAGCTCAGGCAAGTAGCTCCAATAAACATTCGTTGCGGCGAGACTTTGGGGATAACTGTAAGGATAATAATAAGAATCCCCGCCAATCAGCAAATTGATTCCACCAGAGATCACGGTTGTCGCCGCACCGCTGATGGGCGTGTCCAACGAAGGTCCGGGAAACCACGTCAGCGGGGCGGCCCACAAGCTCGCGCCGAACATAAACGGGATCAAACCAATCAGACTGCGGATGTAAAAAGCCAAATTTGTTTTCATAGGTTCAAATTTTTAGCCTGATGGTTGCTGGGGAAAGGACGCCAACCTTTTTCATTGGCTCGGCAAACCAAGTCAATCTTTATCCCCGGTTTGCGGCATTGTCAAATTATCAGCGGCCTAAAAAATCAAAGGCCCCGGCTCATTGGCCCGCTTCAAAAACAAAATGCGGGAGCTTGTCCGGCAAGCCCCCGCATTCTGAATTTGCCTGTGTTAAGCCGAAGCTTCAACAAAGACCATCCACTTCACCCCGAAGCGGTCGTTCAACATGCCGAATGCCGGTGAGAAAAACGTCTTGGTCAACGGCATTTCCACCTGCCCGCCCGCCGACAAAGCCGCGAACACACGCTCCGCCTCCGCCGGGTTGGGCGCCGTCAGCGAGAGCGCAAAGCCGTCGTATTTCCCCGAACAAGGCCCGTCGCTCAGCATGACGGTGGTGTCGCCGATGCGCAGGCGCGCATGCATGATGCGGTTTTCGCTGCCCGGCGGGCCGCATTGCTGGGCCTTGGCTTCCGGCGGCGCGTCCTGATAGCGCATCTGCATAAGCGGCTCGGCGTTGACGGTTTTGGAATAGAACCCGATGGCCTCCTCGCAACGGCCATCGAAGAAGAGATAGGGAGCGACCGCGTATTTTTTCGTCATAGTTTTGTCCATTTCATTGTTTTGTTGTGTGCCTGTCCGATGCTACGACGAACCAGCCGCCCGGTTCAGGACAATTTTTGTTAAATCTTTGTTTCAAAGCCCGGTGGCGGAGGGCTTATCTCGACACTGTTCTTGGAACCGCAGCGAGCCGGCTCCCTCTCCTCCATGGAATGGAGGAGAGGGGGAAGAATCAGGGACAGTGTCAAGTTGCACCCGGCGGCGGCGGGAACTCCAGCCCGTATTTCTTTCCGATTTCAATCACGCGCGGAATGTCCTGCTGCTGCTGCGGACTCAGCGCGCCAATTTCCTCAAAAAAGCCTTCAAAACCCGAGGGCGTGATGACGCACATGAGCCGACCAGGTGCCTGGCCGAGGTAACGGTATGTATGCGGTATTCCGCGCGGCGCGAAAATCGTCGCGCCCTTTTGCGCGATGAATGTTTTTTCGCCGACGGTCCATTCATATTCGCCTTCGAGGATCTGAAAGGTCTCGTCCTCGCGATGGTGGATGTGCGGCGGCGGGCCGCCGCCGGGCACGTCGTGCGATTCGACTGCGCTCACCACGCCGCCTGTATCGCGGCCGTGGATGCGAATGACCATCGGAATGCCGAGGATGTTCACCTTGTGGCCGCCATCGTGGGGAACTTGGATCGGGTTCATTTCTGGAAACGGGATGGCGTTGTGGTTGGAAATTTCATTTGGAGGCCGCTGCTGCGCCGGACGGGCCAGCCTCCGGCTTAGTAAGCACCCTTCACCCGCATTTTAACCCCGTACACTTTCTTGCTTGCAGTGATGAAAAGGAGGCGGCGGTCTTTGCCGCAAAAGGTGATATTGCCAGTCCAAGGTTCCGGGATCGGGATGTTCATCAGCTTGATTCCGGTTTTGTCGAACACGGTCACGCCGTGGCCCGTGAGATAAACATTCCCTTCGGCATCCATCGTCATGCCATCCGAACCCATTTCGCAAAAAAGCGTTTTGTTTTCCAGGCTGCCGTCGGGTTTGACTGAGTACGAATACGTTTTGTGCGCGCCGAGGTCCGCGACGTAAATGATCTTCCCGTCTGGCGTGCCGGTGATTCCGTTCGGCTCCTTCAGGTCCGTAAGCACGGGTGTCGCCTGCTTCGTCTTCATGTTGAAAAAATAAACGTATTCCCCCGGCTGCTGCATCGCCTTGTCGCGCTTCCAGTAATCGCGCGGGTAAAGGGGATCGGTGAAATAAAGATTGCCGTCTGGACGAATCCACAGATCGTTCGGGCCGTTCAGAAACTTGCCGCCGAAATCACTTGTCAGCACCGTGATTTTTTTGTCTGGGGAAATGGACCAGAGTTCGTTCTTCTCATCGGCGCAGGCGATAAGATTTCCCCTTTTGTCAAAGCGGGTCCCGTTGCTGCGGCCCGCGGGTTTAAGCCAGTCGGAAAACGAACCATCCGCGGCGTTGTATTTTACGATGCGGTCGTTCGGCTGATCGGTGAAGAACACGTTGCCGTCGCGATCAACGGCGGGACCTTCCGTGAAGGTGTAGCCTTCGCTGAGAACTTCGACTTTCGCTCCGTCGGCAATGAGATCAGCCCCGCCGGCATGCGCAACGAAGCCCAGGGCAAAAAAGGCCGAAAATAAAAGAGGCAAGGATTTCATAACGACAGGGTACCAACCGGGCATCGCCGCACAAGCTTTTCTTGGTCCTCTTGGTTATAGATATCGAATCAACCCCGCGTGGTCTCCGGCTTCCCGCCTATTTTGCCAAGAAGGTAAACACAGCAGTCTCTTTCAACGGCTCCCCCGGCCTGACCACGATTGATGGGAAGTTCTTGTGATGGATTGCGTCGGGATAATGCTGCGTCTCCAGGCAAACCGCGGTATGGCCCA
>JAQGPB010000152.1 GCA_028293265.1 Pedosphaera sp.
AGAAGGCATTGGTGGAATTGTCCGCGAGAAAATCATCCACTTCCTTGTGCGACGGCGGCAGGCCGATGAGGTCGAAAGTGACGCGGCGCAACAGCGTCACTTTGTCGGCGCGGGGCGAGGGGGTGAGTTTCTGGTCGAGCAGCCCGGCAAGGATGAAATTGTCCACCGGCGTTTGTTCCCAATGCTGCGGGTCATCGGGCCGGGGAATTGCGGGCTTGGTGATGGGCTGAAAGGCCCAATGTTTTTTGGCCTTGTCAATGTCCACGGCATAAGTATGCGCGCCGGGATCATTGGCGGTGCGGGGATCGGGCGCGCCCATTTTCACCCAGGCTTCGAGATCGTTGATCTGGCTGGTTTCGAGCTGCCGGTCGTTGGGCGGCATCTGAAGATCTTTGTTGGTGTAACGGACGGCCTGGATAATGAGGCTTTTGTCAACGTCGCCAGCAATCAATCCGGGGCCGGTGTCGCCGCCTTTGAGGAGGCCGTCGCGGGTGTCGAGCAGGAGGCCGCCTTTGATTTTTTCGCTGTCGCGGCTGTGGCATTTGTAACAGTTTTCGACGAGCAAGGGGCGGATTTTTTTCTCGAAGAAATCGGTTTGCTGCGGGGTCAATGAAATGTCCGCAGCGAAGAGGGCAGGGGAGAAGGCCAGCAGAATAAGAAATGGGAAACATCGAATATCGAACATCGAACATCGAACATCGAATGGGGGAAGCCACCTCACCCCGGTATTCTGCGTGAACCGGAATTTTTTACAGAAGGAAACGAAGGCAAGGAAGAAATGGAGGGAGGCGGGAGCTGCGGTCAAGGCGGTTTCAATCCAAAGCGGTGTCGCGCTGCGCTTGCCACCGCACTCCAAAACCTGGCGGAGTGGCGGGGTTTCCTCAACAGGAGATGGGAAACATCGAACACCGAACATCGAACATCGAACATCGAATTGGCGAAGCCGCTTAACGCGGCCTTGCCCCCTGATGGAGGCGAGGGAGAAGAAAGCGTGCATCCGGTTCCGAAACGTCCTGTTCATCACGCCATGACTGCTTTGACTACGCTGCCGTACACGTCGGTGAGGCGGAAGTCGCGGCCGTTGTAGCGGTAGGTGAGCTTTTCGTGGTCGAAGCCGAGGAGCCAGAGGACGGTGGCGTGGAGGTCGTGAATGTGGACGCGGTTTTCAACGGCGCGCGCGCCGAATTCGTCGGTGGCGCCGTGGACCAAGCCGCCTTTGACGCCGCCGCCGGCCATCCAGATGCTGAATGCTTTGTTATTGTGAGTGCGACCCGGCGTGCCGCCGGCGACATTGCCGTCGGCAGTTGGGGAGCGTCCGAATTCACCGCCCCAGATGACGAGCGTGTCCTTGAGCATGTCGCGCTGCTTGAGATCGGTCAGCAGGGCGGCCAATGGCTTGTCGCATTCTTTGGCTTTATTGCCGAGGCTGGTTTCCAAATTGGTGTGGTGGTCCCAGCCGCCGTGCCAGACCTGGACGAAGCGGACGCCTTTTTCCAGCAAGCGGCGGGCGATCAGCATCTGCCGGCCGGTCTGGGTGTTGTCGCCATACATGGCGCGGGTTTCCGCAGTTTCCTTGCTGATGTCAAAGGCGTCGGTGGCTTCCATCTGCATCTGGTAAGCGAGTTCGTAGGCTTGCAGGCGGGCTTCCAACTGCGCGTCCTTGCGCAGGTTTTGGCTGTGGACTTCGTTAAGCTGATGGAGAAGATCCAGTTGTTTGCGCTGCTCGGGCTGGGAGGTGTATTTGTTTTTGATGTTCTCGATCAATTTATCAATCGAGGTATTTTGCGTGTTCACCGCCGTACCTTGATATGCGCCGGGGAGGAAGGCGGAGCGCCAATTTTGCGGTGAGACGCCGCCGCCGGACAAAGCGATGAATGCCGGGAGATTTTGGTTTTCGCTTCCCAGGCCGTACGTCACCCAGGAGCCAAGGCTGGGCTTGGGCAAGCGGGTCGAGCCGGTGTTCATCATCAGGCTGGCGGCGACGTGGTCGGGAATGTCGGTGTACATCGAACGGATGACCGTCATGTCGTCCACATGCTCGCCGAGCATGGGAAAGACCTCGCTGACCTCGATGCCGGACTGGCCCATTTTTTTGAACTTGAACGGGGACGCGAAGACGGTGCCGTTCATGTCGTCGGGCATCGCTTTTTCGTTGTATTTGTCGAGCGCAGGCTTGGGGTCCCAGGTGTCGAGATGCGAAGGCGCGCCGGAGGCGAAGATGTGCAGCACGCGCTTGGCCTTGGGTGCGAATTGAGGCGGCTTGGGCGCAAAAGGGGAAAAAGTGTCGGCGGCGGCATCGGGCGGTTCCAGCAGGCCCATACCGACAAGGCTGGTCAAACTGAGCGCGCCAAAGCCCATGCCGAGGCGGTTGAGGAATTGGCGGCGGGTGAAGATGGCATCCTCGGGACGATGCTCATGGTCCTGACAGGTTTGCTCGATCATAACAGTTATAGAATTACAGTTTTGACGCTGGCCCTGCAGCCCTAATTCATTCGTGTGCGTTGCCCGACTGTGGCACAGATTTGAGGTGAAAACAAGGCTTAAGGCGGGGCAATTTTTTCAACCGCGGATGAACACGGATGGGAGGGAAAGGAAGCCGGCCGGGGAATTTTCAACAGAAGCACACGAAGGGAACGAAGCAAACGGGGGGCTGGATCCGAAATATCGAACACGAATGGGCACTGGGAGCGAACGGGGAAGGGATTTTTTAACCACGGATGGACACGGATTCGGAATTGGCAAGGCAGGGCCTAAATGATTCACCCAAACCGGTTTTCATTCGTATGAGAAGCGAGTGTGATGAACGCCCGCCCTTTCCCCATGAACTTCGGAGGTGGCGGAAGTTCGAAATGATTGAAACTACGAGGATTATGTGTAGTGGTGCGCAGAGTGCCGCCCCTCTCCCCGGCCCTCTCCCCACTCCTGCGTCGTGGGGCGTGGGATAAGACGTTGAGCTTCGGTTGGTTCATGGGTTCAAGGCGCGAATCGTGCGTTCGGAGAATTCTCACCCGGCCCTCTTCCGCGAAGAGAGCGAGGGCGTCGCCACGCGTTTGGAAGGTTTGATCGTCCCGGTTTGCAGTCACCGCTGCCGGACGGGCGTAATTGCCAGGTGTCGCATTTATTTTGGCTGCCCGCTCAGGGGTCTTCCTTGAGGCGGGCGAAGCGGACGCTCATGGCGTTGGGGTCGGTGACGGCGGCCAAAAAATGCCAGCTCTGATTGGCGGCCAGCTCGGTGCAATAATCGCTGACGGTTCCGATCTTGGCGCCGGTTTTGTCGAGCAAATCCAAATCCACCTGAATCCGGAGGTGGACATTCTCCGAGACATTCTGGATGTCGCCGACGGCGGTCATCAGGTCGCTGCCGCGTTTTTTCTCCAGCGTGAAGCCGTGAAATTTCAAATCGTTCGTGGACTTGGGCAGTTTGGCGCGCGGTTGCGCCAGGAGAATGTGGCCTTTGTCGGTCGCGGCGTTGTTGGAGGCCTCGGGCGAAATGTTCAGGTGGACGTGGGAGAGTTCCGAACCGGGCGGGGGATTCAGGTGCCGCCACAAGGCATAGCCGCCGATGCCCACGGCCACGA
>JAQGPB010000176.1 GCA_028293265.1 Pedosphaera sp.
TGGGTGAAGCGGTGATGGTCGGTAAAGCGCTTGGAATAAACCACCGCGGCTCCCAGCGTGGTGAGGCTTTGCTCGAAACTTTCCGGCTGGGCAATCCCGCTCAGCGAGGCCACCTTCCGGTCCTTGATGAAATCCAGCCCATGCCGCTCGCCAGTGAACACGTCCTCAAAATAAAGCGGGTGATGAATGCATTCAATGATCCCGGCGGTGGAATTATACTGGCTGATGCGCTCGCGCAGTTCTTTCGTGTTGCCGTCGCTTTTCGTGATGAAGATGGTGTTCGCGCGCGCCAGGTGCGAAGGCGGTTCGCGCAAGGAGCCGCGCGGTTGGAGTTGCTCGTTGCCAAAAGGCTGCTGGCAGTCAATCAGCACGATGTCCGAGCGCCGTCCGTGCAATCGCCAATATTGAAAGCCATCGTCCAGCAGCAGCGTGTCGCAACCGAATTTCTGGATGGCGTAGCGGCCGGCCTTGACGCGGTCTTTGTCCACCAGCACGACGACGTTTTTCAGATTGGACGCGAGCATGTACGGTTCGTCGCCGGCGGTTTCGGAATCGAGCAGCAACGACTTGCCGTCCGAGACAACGCGCGGCGGGGTGGTGTCCTCGCGGAACAATATTTTGTCGAGCAGCCGGCGGGTGAGCGGCGGCGGCTTGGAGCGGTAGCCGCGCGAGAGAATCGCCACGCTGCGGCCCTCGTCCTGCAACACGCGGGCGAATTTTTCCACGACGGGAGTCTTGCCGGTGCCGCCCCAGGTGAGGTTGCCGATGGCGATGACCTGGACGCCCAGGGTGGAATCGCGGAGGATGCGGACGTTGTAAAGAAAGCGGCGGGCCTTGATGGCGATGAGCAGATATAATTTTGAACAGACAAGCAGGATGGCGCGCAGGAGCCCCGCACGGTATCCCGGACGCTGCTCCATGGTGACTTCTTTATAGTAAGTCTCGATGTTTTCCGCCCAGACGCGGAAGCTTTCTTGCATGCCCCATCAGTCTGCCAACGGATGGCGCGGAGGGCAAGGGGAACGGTTGGAGATGCTTGCCGGCAAATATCATGTAGTCTTGGAGACTACACAGGACTGCGCGACAATTACCAAATTTGCTGTTGACGCCCATTCAAATGCCAACGAAGTTGTCCTCTGATAAGCCGAAAGACGATTCGTTTTTTCCGGGTGGAATCTTCTGGTTCTTCGCGGCTTGCCGGTTAAAGAACCTAATTATGCACTCATTTGTTTTTTGGACGACAGTCGGATTTATCATCGCCGTAGTTTTTGCCTCGTTTTTTGAATGGCTGTTGCACCGCTTTGTCATGCACCGGCCGGTGGGAAAATTCGATTATGCCTTTCGCGCCCATGCGATCGTGCATCATCAAACCTTCAAGGCCGACCATACTTATCACCTCATCAATGAGCAGGATAAAAAAACCATTCCGATGGCCTGGTGGAATGGTCCCGTGCTGATCGCCATCGGCCTCACGCCGTTTTGGATCGCCTCCTGGATTGCGGCGTCGTGGGGCATCACCGTCGGCGCTTTGATCGCCACCGCTGTTTATTACGGCGCCTATGAATATATGCACTGGTGCATGCACCTGCCCAAGAAACGGAATATCGAGCGTTCCGGTATTTATTTTCGGCTGAACGGCCATCATCTCCTGCATCACCGTTACATGCACAAGAATTTCAATGTCGTGCTGCCGCTGGCCGACCTTTGCCTCGGCACACTGCTGCTTCGTGCCAAGACCCATTTCAAACAGGCCGAAGGTCCCGCCGTGCCCAATGTCCAGCCCCGCATCCGCAAGCCGCGCCTGCCCAAGCTGGCTGTGAACCAGTAGGCGGCTGAGGAAGCAGGGTTGGAGTTGTGGAGTTGTGGAGTATTGAAACAATCCCCCAACACTCCAACACTCCACCAGCCCCTTCGCCCTCCAAAATCCGTTTGCCTTTCCCCCAATTTTCGCAACACTCCGCCCATGAGCAAAATGTCATCACGCAAATTCGCCGCCTACCCGCGTCTCAACCCGCTCGGCGTGGGCCGGGACATCTCCGCCGCCGATCTCATGGACCAGGCCTTTCTCGCCTACAACGGCGGACGCCTCCGCGAGGCGGCGCGCCTGCTCGTTGAAAAAATGCTCCCCCGCGACGGCTACATCGGTATGAGCCTCACCGGCGCCTTGACGCCCGCCGGCCTCGGCAAGTCCTGCCTCATCCCGCTGATGAAGGCGGGGTTTGTGGACTGGATTGTTTCGACCGGCGCGAACCTCTATCACGATCTCCATTACGGGCTGGACATGAAACTCTACGCCGGCTCGCCTTTTTTGGACGACGTGGATTTGCACCGGGACGGCGTCATCCGCATCTACGACATTCTGTTTGATTACAACGTGCTGCTCGACACCGACGCCTTCGTGCGCGAAGTCATTCGCGGCCCGGAATTTCAACGCGCCATGGGCACCGACGAGTTTCATCATCTGCTCGGCAAATACGTCCATGAACGCTCGAAAAAACTCGGCCTCAGGGACAGCTCCGTTCTCGCCACCGCGTATGAATGCGGTATCCCCATCTTCACCAGCAGCCCCGGCGACAGCTCCATCGGCATGAACGTCGCCGCCATGGCCATGCGCGATTCCAAGCTGCTCTTCGACGTGAACCGCGACGTGAACCAGACCGCCGCGATTGTATACCAGGCCAAATCCAGCGGGCACAAATCCTCCGTATTCATCCTCGGCGGCGGTTCGCCCAAGAATTTCATGCTGCAAACCGAGCCGCAGATCCAGGAAGTCATGGGCATCCAGGAAAAGGGCCACGATTATTTCCTGCAATGCACCGACGCCCGCCCCGACACCGGCGGCCTGAGCGGCGCCACCCCCGCCGAAGCCGTCAGTTGGGGCAAGGTGGACCCCGACAGCCTCCCTGACTGCGTCGTCGCCTACGTGGACTCGACCATCTCCCTGCCGCTCCTGACCGCCTATTGCCTGAGCCGCGTCAAACCCCGCAAACTCAAGCGCCTCCACGACCAGCGCGAAGAAACCTACAACCGCGTCAAATCGCTCTACCTAAAAATCGGCACCGTCACCAAAATCAAAACCAGCCGAAAAATTGCGAAAAGGGCGAGCAGTGTGGGGTTGAAAAAGGGCTGAGCGGGCTCCAGATTTCCCTTAAAGTAATATTACTCGCAAATGATTTGCTAACCGTACAACCTTTCGCCGATGGGTGAACCGCTACAACAATTCGGCGGCAGTTGGACCAACCAGAAGCTCCAGCGTCTTCGGGACTACCTTATCGCTTACCAACAAGTCCTTAAAGAACAGCCTTTTACCCTTTACTACATTGATGCGTTCGCCGGAACTGGGTACAATACACCGAAGGCCCCGTCTGATAGTCATTCACCGCTCTTCGAAAATATTGTTTCATCTGAGGCCCGAACATTTCTGGACGGTTCAGCGCAAGTTGCTCTGCAGATTCCTCGTCCCTTCGACCGTTATATTTTTGTGGAGCAGGATCCAGACCGTTATGCTGAGCTTTCCAAACTTAAAACAAAATTTCCGCGACTTGCGAATCGCATATCGCCCATCAACGATGAGGCAAACGGCTATTTGACATCGCTTTGTCGCAGCAGCAATTGGCTTCACGAAAAAAGGCGGGCTGTAGTTTTCCTTGATCCTTTTGGAATGCAGGTAACATGGAAAACAATCGAGGCGATTGCAGAAACACAAGCTATTGATCTCTGGTTGCTGTTTCCTCTTGGCATCGGTGTAATGCGCATGTTGCCAAACCACGGTCAAATTTCGCCTGGATGGCGACGACGGCTTGATTTGATGTTCGGCGAGTCGGATTGGTACGAAGCTTTTTACCAGAAAGCAGCTACTCAGGATTTATTTGGCGACACGAGCGAGGTGGCGGTCAAAACGGCTGATTATGCCTCGATTTCCCATTATTTTGTCAAACGTCTCAAGACGGTCTTTCCTCACGTCGCGAAACATCCTCTGCCACTGCTAAATTCCACAAATTGCCCGATGTATCTGCTTTGTTTCGCTGCGGGCAATCCCAAAGGGGGAGTTATTGCAAAGAAAATCGCTGAACATATATTAAAGCCGTGAGCTACAACGCTTCAGTAGTAGAGAGATTCTCCACGAGTTCGATTGACAATTCTCATCGGCCCGATGCCCGCGTGGGCATGTGGTCTTCCCCCGCCGTCATTGCTCCAAACAATTTCGTTTACAAAAGCCTTTCAAACTGGGCATTCAACATCGCGGTCGGTTGCTCCCACGCCTGCCGGTTCTGTTACGTGCCCAGCGCAGCGACCATCAAGCAGGGGCCCAAGCTTGCCGAATACGGCGTCCAAGACCCGGACGCCGAATGGGGCGATTACGTGCTGCTTCGTCCATGGGAGGAGGAAAAGTTTATGACTTCGCTGCGGGCCGCTGAAAATACGCCCAAACGGTTGCTCAAGCCCGACGGCAATCGCGCGGTGATGTATTGCAGCACCACCGATCCCTATCAGGTCATCCACCATCCGCATCCAGAGCAGCAGCGATTTCTGGCCCAGCACTCCCGGCAGCTCGTCCGGCGTTCGCTGGAACTGATTCGGGACAAATCCACGCTTAACGTCCGCATATTGACTCGCAGTCCGCTTGCTCGGGCAGATTTCGATATTTACAAGAGTTTTGGCCCGCGACTCTTGTTTGGGATGAGCCTGCCCACCTTGCGCAACGATCTCGCCAAAATTTACGAGCCAAAGGCACCCGCCCCCTCGCAACGCCTCGCCACGCTTCGCGCCGCTCGCGAAGCAGGACTGCATACCTATGTGGCAGTGGCGCCAACTTACCCCGAGTGCGATGAAACCGATTTGCGCGCCACCCTCAAAGCGGTCGCCGAAGTGGAACCTGTCACCATTTTCCACGAACCGATCAATATCCGCGCTGAAAACGTGGAACGAATCCAAGTCCATGCTGACGAATTAGGCGTTGATTTGAAAACCGACGTGTTTCAAACGCGCGAACAATGGCAGGATTACGCTGTAAACGCATTGCAAACGGTGGAACGCCTCGCTCACGAATTGGGTATTGCTGACCGGTTACATCTTTGGCCGGATAAATCGTTGGGCAACGTGGGAATCTCGAATCGAATAGCTAAACCGAAAGATCACTTGAGTTGGTTGCAAATGTATTGGAGTCGAATCAGTGAGTGGCCTCAATAAATCGTATGTCTGAAGGATCGATACGGGTCAATTCGGGAGAATTGCGAAAGATCGTCCGCGATATCCTTACGGAAACTATCGACTTACATCGCAGTTCAAAAATGGTTGCCAATGTCGGTGAAGCCTATGAACCACCCGTGGGAGAGCCTTCAGATGAGGAAATCGAGGACTTCTTGTATTGCAATCCACTGCTGGATTTAGAAACCGTACAGCATTTGACGGACGAGGGATTGTTGGGGTTTTTTGCTCAAACCGCGAGAACAAGCCCGCAGTGGCTTGATGAATTCCGAGAAAACGTCGCAGCATGGGCGAAAAATAACGCATGGTTGAGTGGAGACGCACCTTTGCTTCACTTGGACCAGATCTACGGCAGAACCTCTGAAACTGAACTGTGGACACCACAGCAGGAACGGACACCGGGATGGATTGAAACATCACCAAGTTATTTGCTGTTGGCCGCGAGCCTCTTGCAGCAGGGTAAATTTCTTTCAGAGATGAATTGGCGAGATTTTGAAAAACTTGTTGGTGAATGGTTGGAATCCGAAGGTTGGAAAGTTCAGGTTACACGAGCATCAAAGGACGGTGGCATAGATGTTATCGCCGAAAAGTCAGACACGGTGCTTGGTGATGTCAGAGCGCTATGGCAGGCAAAAAAGTATGGCGCTGCAAATAAGGTTAAGTTAAGGGAAGTTC